>NZ_JBNHGF010000020.1:0-18137 GCF_059091005.1 Arthrobacter sp. Y3223164 | reverse complement strand
CGTAGGCATGTCTCCAGCATACGACACCGGGCACCTAATGATTGACTTTCCCCAATCGCTACCCGAGACTGTGACCTGTGACCCAGCTTCGCCAGCCGGGGCGCCGCCACCGCTCCCAGCAGCCCGCCGGCCGCGGCGACCGAGTAGACCAGCCCCAGCGCGGCCGGGCCCAGACCCAGTTCGCGCAGCACCAGGATGGGAAACAGCGTGAAGGCCAGTCCGGCGAAGAAATTTGTCAAACCCGTGCACGCGGCTATCCGGCTGATCAGCGGGTGCCGGACCACGAAGCCGAGCCCTTCCCGGATTTCCACCGCGAGCGGCCTCCGGCCGTGCCGCGGAGCAGGCACTTCCCGGTCCGAGGTGCGGACCAGGAACAGGGCCGAGAACAGGTAGCCGAGCGTATCCGCCAGGAACAGCAGCGGAGCCGCCATCACCTGCAGCAGGCCGCCGCCCGCGGCGGGTCCGCCCATCCTCGCCAGCTGCGCGGTGCTCTCCAGCTTGGAGTTCGCCGACGACACCTGGTCGCCGCGCACCAGGACCGGGATGTAGCTCTGGTAGGCCACGTCGAAGAACACCGTTGCGCAGCCGAGCACGGCCGCCACCGCGTACAGGTGCCACATCTGCAGCACGCCCGCCCACCACAGCAGCGGCACGGACAGCATCGCGGCGGCACGGACCAGGTCGGCCGTGATCATGACCCGCCGTTTGAGCCAGCGGTCCACCCAGGCCCCCGCCGGCAACCCGATCAGCAGAAAGGCGGCGGTGGCGCTGGCATTGAGGACACCCACCTGGAATTCGCTGGCCCCGAGCACGGCCACGGCGAGCACCGGGACGGCCAGCTGGCCGACCTGGGCCCCGACCTGGCTGAGCGCCTGAGCCGACCAGAAGGTGCGGAAGTTCCGGTCCCGCCATAACGACGGCGGTGCCCCGCCCGGGTGGGCGGCGCCGGCTGCCGGGGCGGTTCCGGAGGCCCCGGGCGCGGGTAGCTGGGTCACAGGTCACAGTCTCGGGTAGCGATTGGGGAAAGTCAATCATTAGGTGCCCGGTGTCGTATGCTGGAGACATGCCTACGGATCAGGACCTGCAAGCCGCCGGGCGGGCGCTCAGCTCCCCGGTACGGCTGCGCATTCTCCGGCTCTGCCTCCACCGGTCCCGGACCAATAAAGAGATCGCGGAGCTGCTCGGCCTGAATCCGGCCACCTCGCTGCACCACGTGCGCACACTGCTCAACACCGGCTTTCTGGAGGCCGAGGAACCGCGGAAGGGCAACCGGGGGGCCAAGGAAGTCCCCTACCGCGCCACCCGGATGTCCTGGGGCGCGAAGATGCCGGACGCGGCACCGGTGCTGGTGGAGACCTTCCTGCAGGAAATCGACGGCCTGGCCCCGGACGAGATCGAAACCACGCGGATGGGCATTAAGCTCAACGACGCGCACCGCCAGGAGATGCTGGCGAAGATCCGCGCAATTTTCGAGGAATACGCGATGTTGCCCGCCGACGAGGACGGGACTGCTACCTCAATCTTCATGGCGCACCATCTGGACCAGACGGCGAATTGACGCCCCGCGCGCGGGCGGGGCCGGTCAGGCGCCGGCCCGCCGCGGCTTGAGCGCCCAGGCGCAGACCAGCAGCGCCACGATGGTGGCGAAAACCAGCCCGATCATCCAGATCCGCCCCGCCACGGCGATCGGCAGTTCCACCGCCGCCGTGGTTCCCGTGACGATCAGCGGCTCGCCGCCGGGAGCCATCGCCATCAGCCCGACGAGGACGTAGGAGAGGACGCCCGTCAGGCCGGCCATCAGGACGTTATGCGTCTTGAGTCCGGCCCAGACCATCACCGCCAGGGCGAACAGCAGGGCTGCCGCGGCGCCCCACGGATACCCGGACTCCCCGGCATAGAGAATCTGCGAGTGCAGGGCCGTCCCCGCCACCGCCGTCGCCACCGCCCCGAAGACGGCCGTGCCCCACCCGTGGAAGGCGGGACTCCGCCGTCGTGCCGCGCGCCGTTCGGGGCCCTGCCCGGAAACAGCGGAAGGCAACCCGCCGCGGTCTCCGGCGGGTTGCCTCTGCTCTGTCATAGGGTCCAGTTTATGCCCGGGCGCGCGCCCGGGCGGCCTTGAGCCGCTCGTTGGCGTCCAGGACCACCTTGCGGATACGGATCGACTCCGGGGTGACCTCAACGCACTCGTCCTCGCGGGCGAATTCGAGGGACTCCTCCAGGGTCAGGTTCCGCGGCGGGGTGAGGTTCTCGAAGCTGTCGGAGGAAGCGGCACGCATGTTGGTGAGCTTCTTCTCCTTCGTGATGTTCACGTCCATGTCGTCAGCGCGCGAGTTCTCGCCCACGATCATGCCTTCGTAGACCTCCGAGGTGGGCTGGACGAAGAAGGAGCCGCGTTCCTGCAGGTTGATCATCGCGAAGGGCGTGACCACGCCGGCCCGGTCGGCCACCATCGAACCGTTGGTGCGGTACTCGATCGGCCCGGCCCACGGCTCATAGCCCTCGGAGATGGACGCGGCGATGCCCGCGCCCCGCGTTTCGGTCATGAACCGGGTGCGGAAACCGATCAGGCCGCGGGCCGGAACGATGAACTCCATCCGGACCCAGCCGGTGCCGTGGTTGGCCATGTTGACCATCCGGCCCTTGCGGGCGGCCAGCAGCTGCGTGACGGCACCGAGGTACTCCTCGGGCACGTCGATGGTCATGTGCTCCATCGGCTCGTGCACCTTGCCGTCGATGGTCTTGGTGACCACCTGGGGCTTGCCCACGGTCAGCTCGAAGCCCTCGCGGCGCATCTGCTCCACCAGGATGGCCAGTGCCAGCTCGCCGCGGCCCTGGACCTCCCAGGCATCCGGGCGTTCGGTCGGCAGCACCTTCAGCGAGACGTTGCCCACCAGTTCCTTGTCCAGCCGGTCCTTGACCTGGCGGGCGGTGACCTTGGCGCCCTTGACCTTGCCGGCCAGCGGCGAGGTGTTGATGCCGATGGTCATCGAGATGGCCGGGTCGTCCACCTTGATCAGCGGCAGCGGCTGCGGGTTCTCGGCGTCGGTCAGGGTCTCGCCGATGGTGATGTCCTCGATGCCGGCGACGGCGACAATCTCGCCCGGGCCGGCGGATTCGGCCGGCACGCGCGTCAGTCCCTTGGTGGCCAGCAGTTCGGAGATCCGGACGTTCTTCAGCTGGCCGTCCTGGCGGGCCCAGGCCACGGTCTGCCCCTTCTGCAGGGTGCCGTTGTAGATGCGCAGCAGCGCCAGGCGGCCCAGGAACGGGGAGGCGTCAAGGTTGGTCACGTGGGCCTGCAGCACGCCCTCGGGGTCATAGGACGGGGCCGGCACGTGCTCCATGATGGTGGCGAACAGCGGCTCCAGGTCCTCGTCTTCCGGCAGGGTACCGTCGGCGGGCTGGGTCAGCGAGGCCCGGCCGGCCTTGCCGGAGGCGTAGACAACGGGAACGTTGAGGACGGCGTCCAGGTCCAGATCGGGGACTTCGTCGGCAAGGTCCGAGGCCAGGCCCAGCAGCAGGTCCATCGCCTCGGCAACGACGGCGTCGATGCGGGCGTCCGGGCGGTCGGTCTTGTTGACCACCAGGATGACGGGGAGCTTGGCGGCCAGCGCCTTGCGCAGCACAAAACGGGTCTGCGGCAGCGGGCCCTCGGAAGCGTCAACCAGCAGAACCACGCCGTCCACCATGGACAGGCCGCGCTCCACCTCGCCGCCGAAGTCGGCGTGGCCGGGAGTGTCGATCACGCTGATGGTGATGGTCTCGCCCTGGGCGGCCGGGCCGGAGTAGAACACGGTGGTGTTCTTGGCCAGGATGGTGATGCCCTTTTCACGTTCCAGTTCCCCGGAGTCCATGACGCGCTCTTCGGTTTCGCCGTGGCTGGAGAAGGCACCGGTGTGCTTCAGCATGGCATCCACGAGGGTGGTCTTCCCGTGGTCGACGTGGGCTACGATCGCGACGTTGCGAAGGTCGCTGCGGACGGCGCTCTGCGTCGATGCGGTGGTTTCAGACATGCGGGATTACTCTTCCGTGGATTACATGGAACCTGGGCCTAATATCGGACAGCCAGCGCCGTGCCCGGATGCGGGTAGGCACTCCATTGTAATCCGCAACGCCACTCATGGCCTAACGGGGCCCCGGACCCCGGGCCGGCGACGGGGCCGGAATCCCGTGTCAGGCCACCTCCGGCGGCAACTCCAGGCTCGCGCCGGGAATGGCGGCCAGCAGCTCCTGCGTGTACCGCTGCTGCGGAGAATCGAAGACGCCGTCCGTGGTGCCGGCCTCCACCACCCTGCCCTTTTCCATCACGGTGACGTGGTCGGCGATCTGCCTGACCACGGCCAGGTCGTGCGTGATGAACAGGTAGCTCAGCCCCAGGTCCTGCTGCAGGCCCGCCAGCAAGTCCAGGATCTGGGCTTGGACCAGCACGTCCAGCGCGGAGACGGCCTCGTCGCAGATCACGACCTCGGGATCCAGGGCCAGCGCACGCGCGATGGCGACCCGTTGGCGCTGGCCCCCGGAGAGCTCGTTCGGGAACCGGCGCATGGCGGACGCCGGAAGCGCCACCTGGTCCAGCAGCCGCCGGACCTTGGCTTCACGGCTCTTGCGGTCGCCGATGTTGTGCACGCGCAGCGGCTCCTCGATGGTGCGGAAGATGTTGTACATGGGGTCCAGCGATCCGTAGGGATCCTGGAAGATCGGCTGGACCCGCCGACGGAAGGCCAGCAGTGCCTTGGCGTTGAGCCCGGTCATGTCCACGCCGTCGAAGACAATGCGGCCGCTGGTCGGCGACTCGAGGTTCAGGACCATCTTTGCCACCGTGGACTTGCCGGATCCCGACTCCCCCACCACCGCCATCGTGGTTCCGCGCTTGATATTGAAGGACACATTGTCCACGGCGGTGAAGTCGGTGGACTTCCCAAACCCGCTGCGCAGTTTGAAGACCTTGGTCAGGTCCTTGACCTCGATGACATTGTCCGTGGCTTGGGCCTCCTGGCCGACCGGGGCCAGCAGTTCCGTGGTTTCGATGCCGGCGGCCTTCGCCGACTGGATCCGCCGCGAGGCCAGGGACGGCGCGGACTCGACCAGCCGCCGGGTGTAGGGGTGGCGCGGGTTCTGCAGTATCTGCAGGGCAGGACCCGACTCCACCACCCGGCCCTTGTACATCACCACCACCTTGCGGGCACGTTCGGCGGCCAGGCCCAGGTCATGCGTGATCAGCAGGACGGCGGTGCCAAGGTCCCGGGTCATCGATTCCAAGTGGTCCAGGATCTGGCGCTGCACCGTCACGTCGAGGGCCGAGGTGGGTTCGTCGGCAATCAGCAGCCGCGGCCGGCACGACAGGCCGATGGCGATCAGGGCGCGCTGGCGCATGCCGCCGGAAAACTCGTGCGGGAACTGCCGTGAACGGCTGGCGGCATCGGGCAACCCCGCCTCGGCCAGCACTTTGGCCACCGCGGCGTTATCGGACCGGAGCCCGTTGGCGCGCAGCGTTTCCCTGACCTGGAAGCCGATCTTCCACACCGGGTTGAGGTTGGACATGGGGTCCTGGGGCACCATGCCGATCGAATTGCCGCGCAGTTCCACGATCCGCTGGCTGCTGGCGCCGGCCAGGTCTTCCCCGGCGAAGACGATCTGCCCGCCGGAGACCCGGCCGTTCTCCGGGAGCAGGCCGATGGCCGCCAGCGCGGTGGTCGACTTGCCCGAGCCTGATTCGCCCACTATCGCCACGGTCTCCCCCGGCATGACGGTCAGGTGGGCGTCTTTGACCGCTTCCACGTCGCCGGTGGACGTTCGAAACGTAATCGCCAGGTCTTTGATCTGCAGCAGGGGCGCGGCGCCGTCGACTTCGCGGATGTGCGTCATCGCTTCCTCGCCTTCGGGTCAAGGGCGTCCCGGAGGGCGTCGCCGAGCATGATGAAGCTCAGCACGGTGACCGACAGCGCCAGTGCCGGCCAGAGCAGGCTGGCCGGGTTGGAGCGCAGCGACACCTGGGCCGCGGAGATGTCATTGCCCCAGGACATCACGTCGGGCGGCAGCCCAATGCCCAAAAAGGACAGGGTGGCCTCGGCCACGATGAAGATCCCCAGGTTCACGGTCACCACCACGATGACGGGCGCCAGCGAGTTGGGAATGACGTGTTTGACCAGCGCGGCAAGCCTGGAGACGCCCAGCGACCGGGCCGCCGTGACGAAGTCGGCGTTCCGCACGGAAATGACAGCGCCCCGGGTGATGCGGGCCACCTGCGGCCAGCCGAAGACCACCAGCGTGATGACCACCGTCCAGACGTTGCGGTTGGCCCGGAACAACGGCAGCTGCATGATGATGATGGCGCCGAGGATCAGCGGCAGCGCGAAGAAGACGTCGCCGATTCGGGCGATCACCGAGTCCAGCCAGCCGCCGTAGAACCCGGCGACGGCGCCGAGCGTCCCGCCGATCAGCAGGGCGCCGAGCGTGGCGAAGATACCCACCGTCAGCGACGCCTGGGTCCCGTAGATGATGCGCGAATAGACGTCGCAACCCTGCTTGGTGAACCCCAGCGGGTGCCCGGGCGCCGGTCCGCCGTCGGAATTGGCCAGCAGGCAGTTTTGCGCCGGCGGCGTCTGGGTGAAAATCCACGGGAAGAGCGCCACGACGATGACCAGCACCAGCAGCAGCGCCGAGATGATGAAGAGCGGCTGCCTCCGCAGGTTCCGCCAGGCTTCGGCCCACAGGCTCAGCGGCTGGACATCCTCGTCGACCTTGTCAGTCGCCAGCAGCGGCGTTTCGTCCAGCGGCGCCACGAAATGCTCGATGGCCTGGTTGTCGCGTTCCAGCGGTTCTCTAGGCATAACGGATCCTCGGGTCGAGCCAGGCATAGAGCACGTCCACCAGCAGGTTGGCCAGGATGTACACGAGCACGAGCACGCTGACGATGGACACGATGGTGGGGCCCTCGCCCCGCAGCACCGACTGGTACAGGCGCTGGCCGACGCCGGGGACGTTGAAGATGCCCTCGGTCACGATCGCCCCGCCCATCAGGGCTCCGAGGTCGGCGCCCAGGAACGTCACGACCGGGATCATCGAGTTCCGCAGGATATGCACGACGACGACGCGCGGCCGGGACAATCCCTTGGCCATTGCGGTGCGCACGTAGTCGGCGTTCATGTTCTCGATGATGGAGGTTCGGGTCAGGCGCAGCACGTAGGCCAGCGACACCAGGCCCAGCACGACGGCGGGGAGTATCAGGTCGGACCAGCCCGCCTGGGCGCCGACCGTGGGTCTGGCCCAGCCGAGCTTGACGCCGACGAGGAACTGCAGGACGAAACCGAGGACGAAAATCGGGATGGCGATGACGATCAGCGAGGCGACCAGCACGGTACCGTCAAACATCCGGCCCTTCCGCAGCCCGGCGATCAATCCGAAGAGGATGCCGAAGACGGCTTCGAAGATCAGCGCGAGGATGGCGAGCCGGACCGTGACCGGGAAGATTTGGGCGAGCACCTCGGCGACGGGCCTGCCGGAGAAGTCGTTGCCGAGGTTGAAGGTGACGAGGTTTTTCAGGTAGAGGACGTACTGGATGAGGAACGGCTGGTCCAGGTTGTACTGCGCCCGGAGCTGGGCGGCCACGGCGGGGTTGACGGCCCGGTCGCCGAACAGGGCCTGGATGGGATCGCCCGGCAGCGAAAAAACGAGGAAATAGACCAGGAACGTGGCGCCGAAGAACACCGGGATCATCTGCAGGAAGCGGCGGAGAATGTACCAGAGCACTAGCTTCCTCCTTGCGCCCGGCGTGCCGCCAAGTGATGGATCATCAATCCTGCCTCTCGGTGGGATCGGGAGCTGGGGCGCGTTGCGGGGGCCCGGCCGCGGCCAGGCCCCGCAACGCCCGGGGTCACTTGCCGGTGATCTGGTGGTAGATCGGCACCCCGTTCCAGGCGGTGTCCACGTTCTCAACGACGGAACTCCAGCCGACCTGCCGGACCTGGTACCACAGCGGGATGGCGGGCAGGTCCCGCATCAGGATCTCCTGCGCCTCGTTGAAGATCTGGTTGCCCTCTTCCGGCGTGGCCGCACCCAGCCCGTCACGCAGCTTCTGGTCGAATTCCTTGTTGGAGTAGTCGCCGTCGTTGGAACCCGCTCCGGTGCCGTACAGCGGCCCGAGGAAGTTGTACAGCGACGGGTAGTCGGCCTGCCAGCCGGCACGCGCGGCGCCGGTCATTTCCTTCGCCGTGACCTTGGTCCTCAGCTCGGGGAAGGTGGCGTACGACTCGAACTGGGCGTCGATGCCGAGCACGTTCTTCAGGCCGTTGACGACTGCTTCGATCCATTCCTTGTGCCCGCCGTCGGCGTTGGAAGCGATGGTGAACGTCCTGTCGCCCCACGGTTCGATCTTGTCGGCTTCCGCCCACAGCCGCTTGGCCTCCTCCTCGTTGTACTGCAGCACTTCGTTGCCGGGGATGCTGTCGCTGTAGCCGGTGAGCACGGGGGCGGTGAACTCGGTGGCCGGCTGCCGGCCGCCCTGGAAGATCACCTGGGTGATCTCGTCCCGGTTGATCGCCATGGAGATGGCCTGCCGCCGCAGCTGGCCGGCCTCGCCGGTCCATTCGTCCAGGTACTGGGGAATGACGATGGTCTGGTTGCCGGCATACGGCTTTTCCAGCCAGCGGCCCTCGCCGAGGTCGGTCTTGAAGTTTGCCAGGGCGCTCGGCGGGATGGTGTCGAGCACGTCCAGGTTGTCCGAGAGCAGGTCCTGGTAGGCCGCCTCGAAGGACGAATAGAACTTGAAGGTGATCCCGCCGTTCTGCGGGGTCCGGGTGCCCTGGTAGTCCGGGTTCGGCACCAGTTCGATCTGCACGTCGTGCTGCCACGCGCCGTCGCCGCCCAGCATGTAGGGACCGTTCCCGACCGGGTTCTCCCCGAAGGCCTCCATGTCCTCGAAGGCCACGGGCGGCAGCGGCACGAACGCCGTGTAGCCCAGGCGCAACGGCCAGTCGGATTCGGGCTGGCTCAACGCCACGGTGAAGGTCGTGTCGTCGACGACCTTGAGCCCGGACATCTCCTTCGTGGTCGCGCCCTCGGAGCTGACCTCGTCGTATCCTTCGATGCTTTCGAAGAAATAGGCACTCAGCTGGGCGTTCTCGACGGCGGCACCGTAGTTCCAGGCGTCCACGAAGGAACTGGAGGTGACCGGGTCGCCGTTGGTGAACGTCTGGTCCGGCTTCAGGGTGATCGTGTAATTCTGCGAGTCCTCGGTCTCGATGGATTCCGCCACCTCATTGACCGGTTTGCCCTCGGGATCGTAGCTGATCAGCCCCTCGAAGATGAGGTCCACCACGCGGCCGCCGCCGACCTCGTTGGTGTTGGTGGGGACCAGCGGGTTCTGCGGCTCCGTGCTGTTGGCCGTGATCACCGCCTCGGCGTTGCCGCCGCCGGCCTCCGTGCCGCCGCCACCATCGCCGCCCCCACAGGCCGTGACCGCGAGCGCTGCTGCGGCTGCCAGTCCAACCAGCCGGGATGTTCGAGCGAAACGCATGCCGCCTCCTCAGGTACCGTGCTCCATCCGGCGGCTTGTGACGCCGGACCTTTCCGCGCCGGCATGGATCTCGGCCGCGCAGGCTCAGGTGGCACCAGCATATGCGCCAACTGTGACGCTGATAACAGGCCGTGCTTCCAATTGGGTTGCAATTTGGTGAAAAGGGATGCTAAAGCGGCCGCTGCCGACGTTCCGGGCCCGGCGGCCCGAAACGAACGCTCTCCGGGCGACGGCGACGGACCGGTCTCGGTCCGCTCAGGACAGCTCGGCGAGCTTTGCTTTCCAGTAGGCACGCCAGTGGTCGAGCTGCTCGGTCGACTCGAGCCGTTCATGCTGCACTCCCACCGAGGACTTGCCCGAAGGCTTCTCATAAATATGCACGCTGACCCGGGAGCCGTCGGCCAAGCCGCAGCGCCAGTACCGCCACTTGGCGGTGTCGCTCAACTCGGGTCCGCGAGTGACCGCGATGCCCGAGAATTCCTCCGCCGCACCCACCACGGCCACCCACTTGTTCCGCGCCTCATCCATGCTTCCGGTGACGGTCTTGCTCACCGAGGTTTGGAACTCCCCGTCGCAGTCCTGGCCGGGCTGGCGCCGGCCGATCTGCTGTTCGTAGGCGACGGTGGCCGTCTGCGCCCACCAGCCGTCCGCGAGCCCCGACTCGTGCAAGGCAGCGGCGATCTCCTTGTGGCTGAGTTCCTTGGCGTTAATTCCGGCCAAGTACTCCTCCACTTCGGCCCAACTGACGCCGATGCCCTTTTCGATCGCCTCGATATTCATGCTGCGTACCACTAACACTCCTGGATTGCGCGATGACCGGCGGCACCGTCGCGGCAGCGCACCGGTCAGGGGCGGCTGAGCCCCCGCCGCCATTTCATCATGGGCGGGGGCTCGGCACTGTGGATGGCGGGCTTGCGGGTCTGTCAGTCGCCGGCGGCCAGCAGCTGGGCGCGCAGCTCGCGGCGCTCGCGCTGCTTTTCCGGATCGGGCAACGGCACTGCCGCCAGCAGCCGCTGGGTGTACACTTCCTGCGGGTTGCGCAGGATCTCGTCCCGGGTGCCCTGCTCAACGATCCGGCCGTGGCGCATCACGCAAATGCGGTCCGCGAGCACGTCGATGACGGCCAGGTCGTGGGTGACGAACAGGCAGGCGAAGCCCAGTTCCTGTTGCAGGTTCTGGAACAGGTCCAGCACGGTGGCCTGGACCGACACGTCCAGCGCGGAGGTGGGTTCGTCCGCCACCATCAGTTTCGGCTCCAGCGACAGTGCCCGGGCGATGCCCACGCGCTGCTTCTGGCCACCGGAAAGTTCGTGCGGATAGCGGTTGCGGTACGCGCGCGGCAGCTCCACCTGGTCCAGCAGCGCCTCGATCTTCCGCTGCAGGGCGGCACCCTTGGCGACGCCGGCGAGGTACATCGGTTCGCCGATGCTCTCGCCGATCGGCAGCCGGGGGTTCAGCGAGGACGACGGGTCCTGGAACACCATGCCCACGTGGCGGCGCAGCGCGTGCAGCTGCTTGGGCCGGGCGCCGGCGATCTCGTGGCCCACCACCCGCAGGGAGCCCTCCGCGACGGGCAGCAGTCCCACGGCGGCGCGGCCAATCGTGGTCTTGCCCGATCCGGATTCTCCGACCAGCCCGACCACCTGTCCCGGATAGATGGACAGGTTGGCCCCCTCCACGGCGCGGAAGGCGGGCACCCGGCCCTGTTTCGGATATTCGATGGCCACATTGGTCAGCTGGAGCACCGGGTCGCCCTTGGCCGATTCATGGCGTGAGTGCGCCAGGGCTTCGGCGTTTTCGCGTTCGCGCCGCTGCAGCTCGGTCTCGTCGATGCTCAGCGAGACCCCGGTGGCGGCGGCCAGCGCCGCCGTGAGGTCGACTTCCGTTCCGTCCTCGGGGCGCCCGCCCAGGTGCGGCACGGCGGCCAGCAAGGCCTGCGTGTATTCGTGCCGGGGGTTGTTGAAGATTTCCAACGCGGTGCCGGCCTCCACGATGCGGCCTCGGCGCATCACGGCGATCTTGTCGGCCAGGTCGGCGACCACGCCCATGTCGTGGGTGATCAGCACGATGGCGCTGTCCAGTTTGTTGCGCAGGTTGCGCATCAGGTCCAGGATTTCGGCCTGGACGGTAACGTCCAGGGCGGTAGTGGGCTCATCGGCGATCAGCAGTTTGGGGTCGCAGGAGAGCGACTGGGCGATCATGGCGCGCTGGCGCTGGCCGCCCGACAGCTGGTGCGGGTAGGACCGGAAGGCCTTTTCCGGGTCGGGCAGCTCGACGAGCTCCAGCAGCCGCAGTGCCCGCTTCTTCGCCTCGCTGGGCGAGATGGCATAGTGCAGCCGCAGCGTTTCCACGATCTGGAACCCGATGGTGTACACCGGGTTCATCGCCGTCATGGGTTCCTGGAAGATCACGGCGACGTCCTTGCCGCGCACCTGCCGGAGCTTGGCGCTGCTGAGGCCCAGGATCTCCCGGCCGTTGAGCTTGACGCTTCCGGTGGCACGGCTGTTGGCCGGGAGCAGGCCCAGCAACGCCATCGAGCTGGCGCTCTTGCCGGAACCGGATTCGCCCACGATCGCCAGGACCTCGCCGGCCTTGACATCGTAGGTGAGGCCAATCGCGGCCGGCACCCACTCCTTGTCCACGCCGAAATCCACGCTGAGGTTGGTGACCTCCAGGACGGGTGGTGTTCCGCCGGCCGTCTCCAGTTTTCCTGCCGGCAGCGTCGGATCGATGATTTCAGTCATAGCTGGTCTTTCCCTTCCAACCTGTCGCAGTTGGTTGTGGCTACTGGAGAACCGGTACCCGGTCCTGAAACTATGGGGGCATGACAACGTCTGCTGCCGCCGGCACCACGGTCTTCCGTCCGCGCTCCGCGACCTGGTTCACGGGAAGCGTCTGGGCGATCGTGGCGGTCAGCCTGGCGTCCTCGGTGCTGACCCACGGCCCGGGCAGCCTGCTCGTCTCCTGGCCGCTGCTCGCTATTGCCTATCTGACCTGGTGGCTGGCCTGGTATCCCGCCGTCGTTATCGACGACGACGGCGTGGTGTTGCGCAACCCGGTGCGGACCGTCTCCGTGCCCTGGGGAGCCCTGGCGACGGTGGACACCAAGTATGCGCTGACGTTGGTTACCCCGCACGGCAAGTACACCTCGTGGGCGGCACCGGCTCCCGGCATGTTCGGCGTCCACCGCGCCCGCGCCGATCACGTCCAGGGGCTTCCGGAGACCACCTACGGGCCGGCGCAGTCGGTCCGCCCCGGCGATCTCGCGAACACCGATTCCGGGGCAGCCGCGTACTACGTCCGCAAGCGCTGGGCGGAGCTGCTGGCTGCTGGCAGCATCAGCATCGGAGATGCCGACAACGTCCCGGTGGGACGGACACCGAACTGGGCGGTCCTCGCCGTCGGGACGGCGCTCGCGGTACTCAGCGTCGTAACGCTGGCCCGCTGAGCCGGGCCTCACGGGGCCGGGCAGGCGATGGGTGCCCATCCTAGACACCCGTCGTCGCGGTGGTTCCGGTCTCGGGGTGCGCGGAAACCGCTGCCGCCTTCGCCCGCTTGGCATTGAACTTCTTCTGCCGCGGGTCGAACGCGTCGCGCAGTCCGTCGCCGATGAAGTTGATGCACAGGCAGATGGCCACGATGAACATGCCCGGCCACCAGAACAGCCACGGGCGGGTCTGGAACGCTTCCTGGTTCTGGCTGATCAGCAGGCCCAGCGAGACGTCCGGTGCCTTCACGCCCAGGCCCAGGTAGGACAGGCTGGTCTCCAGCAGGATCGCCGCCGACATGCTCAGGGTCACCGAGACGATGATGACGCCCACGGCATTCGGCAGGATGTGCTTGAAGATGATCCGGGCGCTGGAGGCGCCGGCGATCCGTGCGGCGTCGACGAATTCGCGCTCGCGCAGGGACAGGAATTCCGCCCGGACCAGTCGGGCCAGGCCGGTCCAGATCACGCAGCCGACGAACAGGCCCAGGAAATACGGCTGGATGCCGGGCCCGACGGCCCGCCCGGCGACTTGGCCGAGCACCGCCGCGATGATGATCAGCGGGATGACGATGACGACGTCGGTCAGCCGCATCAGCACCGCTTCGACCCAGCCGCGGAAGTAGCCGGCGAGTGCGCCGATGACCACCCCGATGGCGCCGCCGACCAGGCCGATGATGAACATTACCGCCACGGAGATCTGGATGCCGCGCATGGTCTGGGCGAAAGTATCGCGGCCCAGCCGGTCCTGTCCGAACGGATGTTCGCCCAGGCTGAAGGGGAAAAGCTGCAGGGTGGGCGCTCCCGAGTTCACCATGTCGTTGACGCCGTTGTGCGTGTACTTCCACCAGCCGGGCAGGCCGAACATCCCGCTGGACGAATAGGCGATCAGCAGGATCAGGCCAAAGACCACCAGGCTGACGACGGCTGCCGTGTTGCCGATGAAGCGCCTGCGGACGATCTGGCCCTGGCTGAGGCCGGCCTTGTTCTCGTTGGTGGCTGCGACGGGTTTCGTTGCTGTGGCGCTCATGCCTTTACCCTCACTCGCGGATCAAGCGCGGAGTAGACCAGGTCCGCGACAAGGTTGAACACCAGTGCCAGGATGCCGGTGATGAGGAAGACACCCATCACCGGATTCGGGTCGACCCTTTGCAGCGCCTGGATAAACAGCTGCCCCATGCCGGCGAAGGCGAACACCTGCTCGGTGATCACCGCGCCGCCGATCAGCCCGCCGATATCGAAGGCGACGATCGTGGCGATCGGAATCAGCGCGTTGCGGAACGCGTGGCGCATGACCACGGTGCGCTCGCCCAGGCCCTTGGCCCGGGCGGTGCGGATGTAGTCCATGTTCATGATCTCCAACATCGACGACCGCGAGTAGCGGCTGTACGACGCCAGGGAAATCAGCAGCAGCGCGACGGTGGGCAGCAGCAGGTGGGTGAACGTGTCGAGGCCGTGGACCCAGTAGTCGCCCTTCAGGTTCGGCGTTTCCGAGCCGATGGTGGCGATGGGCCGCTGGTTGACACGCCCGTTGGTGAAGTAGGTGGGCCATGCCTGCATGAAGCGGTCGAGCGCGATGAGGCATCCGACCAGGAAGGAGGTTATCGCCGCGGCATTCATGCTCTGGCGGCGGTCATAGCCGCCCATCAACCAGCCGACCGCGAGCCCGACCAGGACGGCGGCAAGGGCCAGCAGGAAGATCATCAGCCCGGTGGCCTGGGCCAGGAGCGGCTGGATCGGGAAGTAGATGATCACGCCGATGCCGACGCTGATGAGCGCAGAGTAGAGCGCCTTGCGGTTCTTCAGGCCCGCGGCCAGCAGGGTGATGCCGAAGGCGATGCCGACGCCGCTGATGGCGATAACCGCCAGGCCGAGCCCGGGAGTCTTGAACCACTGGGTGACCGACAGACCCCAGAACACTGCGGCAGCCAGCAGGAAACCGATTCCGGCGGCGCCCAGTTTCCGTTTGTAGCTGCCGTTGGCGCAGACGAACCACACGGCCGCGCTGACCAACCCGATGATGAGGATGGATTGCAGCGGTATGTCGGGATTTTTCAGGAAGTTATTGAATCCAATGGCACCGAATTCTTTCAGCAGGACGGCTACCCAGAAAACGGGAAGTGAAAAGAATAGGAACGCCATGAAGGTGATGCCGTAATCCAGGGCGCTGTACTGGCGCAGTGCCGAAACAATGCCCAGGGAAACACCAATGATGATGGCGAGGACTGTTGCCGCCGTGACCAGCAGGATGGTCATGCCCATGGCCCGGCCCAGTTCGACGGTGACCGGCTGGCCGTTGACGGCATAGCCCAGGTCGCACTGCGCCACGAACGGGACGACGCACTTGGCGGCGCCCGCCAGCCAGCCGAAGTACCGGATGGGTGCCGGTGTGCCCAGGTCGAGCAGCGCGATGCGCTGCTGCATGAGCTGCTCCTTGTTCGCGGCGTTGCTTTCCCGGAGGTCGTGCAGGGGATCACCCGACAGCGCCGTCAACTGATAGACCAGGAAAGAGGCACCTAGGAGAATGAGCACGGCGGTGAATAACCGCCGCACAATGTAGGTCACCATAGCGTTTTTAACCTCGTTGGTATGTGTCTGCGGATCTTGTGGATCCGGCATTTTCACAGTGAGTGTAATGCAGGTTACACACGAGCGGAATTTGGGAAATCCCAATCACTTATGCGGGCAAATCCGGTGGTAAATGGCGCAAGGCGCCGGGACCGTGGTACTCAAGGTCCCGACGCCTTGCATGCTATCTGCCGAGGAACAGGCGGGGCGGTTACTTAACCTTCCACTCCCAGAAGTTCCACCAGACGCCGGTCTGGTTCGGCATGTACTTCACACCGTCGATCCGCTCGCTGTTGTAGGCATCGATGCCGACCGGCTGGAACAGTGGCAGGCCGTAGAACGAATCCCAGACGATCTTGTCGATCTGCTTGATGAGTTCGTCCTGCTTCTCCGGCTCCGTGGTGACGATCAGCTCGTCCATCAGGGCGTCGGCTTCCTTGCTCGAGAAACCGTTGTAGTTGGAGTCGGCCTTGGTGCGGAAGATCTGCGGCACGCCGCTGACGCCCACGCCCGGGGAGATCCAGCCGAAGATGGTGGCATCGTAGGTGCCGCCGCCCAGGGCCGAGCCCCAGTCGGAGCCGCCCAGGCCGCCGTCGACGATCTTGAAGCCGGCCTTGGAGGCGGATTCCTCGATCAGCGTGAAGGCGTCCACGCGGTTGGGGTTGTCCTTGTTGTACATGATCCGGACCTCGGGCGTGGCGCCGGCCAGCAGCTCCTTGGCACCCTCGATGTCGGCTTCCTGGTAGTTCTCGGAGCCGTTGTTGGCGGCGGAGTCCTCGTACCCGGCCTGCGCCGGCACGAAGAACTGGGAATCCAGCGGCTTGGCCTCCGGATCCAGCGGAGCCATCAGGCGGTCGACGATGGCCTTGCGCGGCACGGCCTTCATGAACGCTTCGCGGACGTTGGCTTCCTTGAAGACGCCCGAGAAGTTCAGGTCGATGTGGTCATAGGAGAGCTGCTCGCCGCGGTTGACGGTCACGCCCTCCAGCCCTTCGAGCAGTTCCACGGTGTCGGCGGACGCCTGCGGGGCGATGATGTCCACTTCGCCGTTCTTCAGCGCCTGGACCTGATCCGGAGCGGCGCCGATGTAGCGGATGGTGATTTCCTCCACGTTCGGCATCGGTCCGAATTCGTAGGCCTCGTTGCGGACCAGGGTCATGGACTGATCAGGAGTGATGCTGTCCACGATGAACGGGCCGGTGGAGAGGTAGAGGCTGGCGTCCGACGGGAGGGTCTTGCTGTCGAAACCGGTGTTCCAGAAATCGGCGACGGCCTTGAGCTCTTTGTTCTCGGCCGGCTTGTCCGGGTTGCCCTTGGGGCTCTCGCTGATCAGGTCGACCAGTGCCTGCTCGTCTGCCAGTCCGGCCTTCTCGGCCACCACGTGGGCCGGGCTGTCCAGGACCCCGTAGGAGATCTCCCAGTCGGCGAACGGCTTGGAGTACTTCAGCGTAATGGAGCGGCCGTCGTCGCTGATCTCGGGCTTGTCGGTCAGGCCCAGGCCGGAGGTGTCGCCGGCGTAGGAGAAGTAGGCAGTGCCCTTGTCGACTTCACCCTCGTCGTTGTAGGTGGCATCGTCGAAATGGCCGGAGTAGACGGCCCAGGCGAGCAGCAGGTCGCCGGCGTCGACCGGGTTGCCGTCCGACCAGGCGACGCCCTCGTTGACCGTGTACTTGATGGTCAGCGGGTCTTCGCTGACCTTCTCGTAGGTGCCGAATTCTTCGTTCTTGACCACGTTGAGTTCGTTGTCGATGTAGTTGAAGTCCGCATGGGTCAGGTACGAGATCTTCGAGTTGATATCGACGTTGCCGACGGCCGTGTCCGAGTTGAAGGAGCTGAAGGCGTTCACTTCAGCGACGCTGATGGAACCACCGGCTCCAGCCGCGGTGGAATCGCCTGTGCCCTCGGGGGAATTTCCGCCACCCGAAGTCGCGCAGGCGCTCAGGGCCAGGGCTGCAACAGCCGCGACCCCGATAGCTTTGGAAGTACGTCCGAAACGCATTCCGCCTCCTTGTTTCTGTCTTTGGAAGGTCCCCTGCAGTGCTGCAGGGGACGGACATAGACCGCGTCGCCTGAAGTTCAACGAGCTTCCCGCCGAACGTGGCATGTCTCACACGCAATAGAGCGTAAACCGGAACCCCTCGGCTTGGGTATAAAAACTTCGCTTCATATCCGGTTGTTACCGAGATGCAACCTTAAAGCCACGGGCCGCCACGGGGCGAAAACTTCGACCCCGGGCGGGAGTCGGGGCCGGATGCCCGGAAACACGGCGATCCCGGCCTGTGGGAGGGCTGGGGGCACCGCCGGAAACGGTTGCCTCAGACAAGTTTCAGTTATCGGCGGCTAACCGATTCGTGTCCGGGTCGCCGACCGCCGCGGCCCCTTAGCCCGTCGATTGGGCCCGACGCACGAGGGTCCGCTGGCCGGAGTCGAGCCGTCGTGTCCAACCGCGTGCGTCGAGGTGTTCGAGCAGCGGGATGGCCACCCGCCTGGTGGTGCCCAGAGCCCGGCGTGCCTCGCTGGCCGTGAAGGGCTCGGGCAGGCGGGCCAGTTCCCGCATCGCCAGGGCGGGCG
>NZ_JBNHGF010000019.1:0-18420 GCF_059091005.1 Arthrobacter sp. Y3223164 | reverse complement strand
AGGCCGGGGCGTGCCGCCGCGAGTTCTTCGGACTCCGCCTGCAGTGCCCGGCCGGAGGCGACGAAGACCGTGACGGCTTCCCGGGCAGCGGCCAGCGCCGCAGTCCATTCCCGCATGGGTCCGTCCAGCTCATTCAGGGCGGAGTGGACCTCCAGCTCGGTGTCCGGTTGCTGATAGGCAAAGCTCAGCCCGGCCCACGCCGCACCGGCGTCGACCAGGTAATTTGCCGCGGACTCGGCGCGCAGGGACATCTCCCGGACCGCATCGCCCAGCCGGTCCCAGGGGACGTTGATCTCCGGGACGCTGCCCAGTCGCACCGTCACGGCTGCGGCACCGGCCCGAAGCCGCGCGGGGCAAGGACGGTCGAGTGGTCGGCGTTCAGGGACTCGGCGAAGGCTGCGGCTTCGGCGGACATCCGCCCGTCGGCCTCGACGAACAGCTCCGCGGTTTCGGCCACGACCCGCGACTTGTTGTACACGAGGCCGGCAATCCGGTGGCCCACGTCCCGCCGCGGCGACCAGAACCCCGCGAACGCGTCGGCTACGTCCGTGGCACTGCCGAACAACGACGCCGCCTCGTCGCCTGCCGCCGCCGTGTCGCCTGCCGCCTTGTCCAGCGACTGGCCGTCCGCGGCCACGTCCACCAGGATCATGTGGAGCTGCCTCGGATTGATCCGCCAGCTGCCCATCCCGCCGCCCTCCCCCGCTTAACCGTTTCCCTCACACTGTTGCATGCGGCACCGCAGAACTGAATGGGGACGACTACCCATGGTTTATCGATTTGGCACTTCCGGCGGGTTCACGGCCCGGAACCCCTGGCCCCCGGCGCGGGGCGGGGACATACTGGGTCTCCATGCTGAAACGAGATCCGGGGAGGTTGCATGGAACGTCCGGAACAGTGGGGGGCCGCCCGCCGGCCGACTGGACCCGAAACCCTGTATTCGCCGTTCATGGAATTCGATCCGGGCCAGCTGTCGTGGCGGAACCAACCCGCGCCCGCGGAGCGCATCGGCCGCAGCTACAACGGCCTTCGCGTTGTGGTCGTCGTCGTCCTATTACTGATCGGTTTCGGACAGTCAGTGGTGCTCATCTCGATGCTGGCCAGCGCCGCATTAGGTGACGCTCCGCCTCAGCTGCCGGTCGCCGTCGTCCTGACGGCAGCCTGTTTCCTGGGCCTTGGCGCGATTGGCAGGCACTGGGGCGTCGCGGCGCCGAAAAAGGTTGCCCGGCAACTGGTCTTCGGCGCGGGCGGCGCGGCCCTGTCGGGCGGTTGGTCCCGGTTTCGGCCGGAGGACATCGCCAAGGGCGCGGAGGGCGAGCGGTGGACGGCGCAGGCACTGGAGACCCTGCTGGCCATTCCCGGGACCCGGATCTTCCACGGGCTGCGGTTCCCGGGCAGCCACGTGGCGGACATCGACCACGCCGTCATCAACGGCGACCGGGTGGTCTATATCGACTCCAAGTTCTGGAAACCCGGGCAATACCAGTGGATCGACCGGGAGACGCTGGCCTCCGTCCATCCGCGCGGGTTCAGGCGGCGGACCATCCACATGGACGTTGTGCAGACCGACCCGCGCACGGCCAGGGTTGCGGCCGAGGTCGCCTGCCACGTCATTGCCCATCCGAATGCGCCGGGCCCGATCACGTTCACGCCCGGGCACCAGATTTCTCCCACCGGCATCCCCATCACGGGCGTGCAGACCGGCGTCGACGGCATTGGCCACTGGCTGCTGCAGGGGCAGAAGGCAGGAACGGTGAACCGCTACGCGCTGGCGAGGCTGCTTGCCATGCAGAAGAAAGCACCGGCCGGTACCGGTACACGCCGGACCGGCCGCGGGCACCGGCGCTGATCTTCCAGCGGGCGGGGCGCGTGGACAGGCGCCTGTCGAGACGGTGAACGACGGCCGCCGAGCTGCCTGCGACCGGACAGGTTGCCCGGGCCGGACCAGCTGCGGCGGCCGTCGTGTTGTGGCCGGGGAGGTTTAGCTGTCGCTGACCGTGAAGCGGGTCTTCCGGTGCGCGGGCTTTTCGATCTCGTCCAGGATGGCCACGGCCATCGTGCCGGTGGTGGTGTGTGATTCGCCGTCGGCGGCATACAGGAGCCGGTCCGTGCCCAGCACCGGGGCGGTGGCGTCACCGGGCGTGAACAGCGCCGAGGGGGACACCCCGACCCAGTCGACGTCCGTGACGCCGCGCAGGTATTCGAGTTCCTTCAGCTGGTTCTCCGGGATGGAAATCCACGCCTCGGCGCTGGGGATGTTGCGGATGTCCTCGACGAACAGGTGGTCGTCGTCGCCGGTGGTCAGGCTGCCGGCGCCCAGGATGAAGACCAGGCGGGGAGTGGTTTCCCCGGCGAGCTCGACCAGCGAGCGGGCCAGGTCAACGTGCCGGTAGGCCTCGTGCGGAGCCGTGCCGAACGCATTAACGACGACGTCGAAGGCTGCAAGGTCTTCGGCGCCGAGGGAGAAAGCGTCGCGTTCCAGTACCGCGGCGTCCGCGCCGAGGACGTCCCCGGCCTTTGCGGCGCTCCGGACGATCGCTGTTGTCTGGTGGCCGCGTTTGGCCGACTCGTGGAAGAGGGCGCGTCCGGCGTTGCCCGTGGCTCCGATGATTCCGATCTTCATGCTGTCCTTACGTTGGCGTGATGTCTTTCAAAAGGCTTGGCCTCTGCTAGGTGCAATCGATTGAAGCATCAACTTATTCCGGGGTGAGTGCCTCCAGGCGACGGACCGCCCGCTCCCCGGCCGGCCGTAAGTGCCGCCGAGGCGGCCGCCCGCTCAGTCAGGGCCGGCCGTCGTCGTCGTTAGGCAGGCAAGTGAGCATGGGCCGGGAGGCCCAGCTAGGTGGCAGGCGGGGACACAGCCTCCATGACGCGGCGCAGGACGTCGCTGCGGGACCCAACCGCGTCGACGACCTGCCAGTCCAAGGACTTGGCCCTTCGCAGGTAGACGTTGCGTGCCGCCCGCAGGTAGTCCGCCGACTCGGAATCCTCGCCCCGCGCGATGATCCGGGTGTGCGCCGCCTCGGCGGGCAGATCCAGCAGCACGACGACGCCTGGCCGAGGCAGGGCTCGGACCAGCCAGGGCAGGACGCCTCCCGGCGGCAGGCCACGCACGTCACGAAGGACCTGCTGGCAGTGCAGGTGCCGGTCCATCACCGTGGTTCCCCGGAAGGCTGCCGCCCGGAGGTGGGCAGCCAGCACGTTCACAATGCGCACCATCGACTCGAACCGGTCGGCCCAGCGCGGAGTAATGCCGATGCCGAGGCGTGCAGCTGCCCGGGACAGCCAGCGCCGTCCGGCCGGGTTACGCACTAACTGCGCGTAACGGCCCGCCGCCCGCTCAACTTCGACCAGCGAGGCCGCGGCCGTCGTCTTCCCGGCTCCGTCGATGCCGAGGATAACGACGGTTCTCCGCGGGGGCCGCCGCGGGCCGCGTCCGGTTTCCGTGGGCAAAAATTCCCTGCTCTCCTGTGGTGATGTCTCCTCAACAACGCACGCGCGGCCGGGATCGATGCCCGGTCGGGCTGTGAATTTGCTGAGACATGCCGAGCAGGCGAGGGGCTCCGAGCCAGAAAGACGACGGCGGCACGTGAGCGCCGCCGTCGTCCCTATGGGGCGATCGGTACCGCGGAATTCAGGCAGGCAGGTGAGGGTAGTCTTCCGAGCGGTCCTGGAAGGCGAGAACCGCCGGGTTGGCGATGACGCCGTCGCGGATCTCGATGGCCCGGCTGATCGTCTCGTCCTCGAGCCAGCTGCCGGGTCCGCCCATCACGGTGCGCAGGAACGGGATCAGGGCCGTGCTGATCTCCCAGGTCGCGGAATTCCACAGGTACGACGGCGTGTGGTCCACGGCGTAGTAGCTCACGTGGTTGCCGACCTCGAAGGTGGGTTCGGCGAAGGTCGTCATCTTCGCCCAGCTGAAGCCCATGCCTTCGTCGCAAGAGACATCGACGATCAGGCTGCCCGGCCGGAAGCCGTCCAGGTCCGCCTCGTCGAGGTAGATCAGCGGGTTGTTGGGGTCCTGCAGCGTGCAATTGACCACGATGTCCCGCTCGGCGAGGAACGGAGCCAGCGGCACCCGTCCGTCGTCGTCGGTGATGACGTGGCTGAGGTGCGGGGCGGTGGCGTCCTGGTCGAACTGGGTGATCCGCGCGGAGTGGATCGGGGATCCGACGGCGGCCGCCGCGCGGTTGGTCAGGACCTGCACGTCGTGGATGCCGTGCGCGTTCAGGGCGGTGACCGCGCCGCGGGCCGTGGCGCCGAAACCAATGACGACGGCGGTGAGCGGGCGGCCGTAGTCGCCGGTGGATCCTGCCAATTCCAGCGCATGCAGCACCGAACAGTAGCCGGCCATCTCGTTGTTCTTATGGAAGACGTGGAGGGCGAACCTGCCGTCCGCGGCCCAATGGTTCATCGCTTCGAAGGCGATCAGCGTCAGTCGCTTGTCGATGGCCAACTGGGTGATGGCCCGGTCCTGGACGCAGTGCGGCCAGCCCCAGAGGATCTGGCCGTCGCGGAGTTCGGCAAGGTCTTCCGGCTGCGGCTTGGGCAGCACCACCACGTCCGCTGCTGCAATGAGTTCCTCGCGCGGCGCCATGCGTCCCACCAGTTGTTCCAGGTGCGCGTCGGACACGCCGAAGCGCTCGCCGTAGCCCCGTTCGAGGATGATCCGCTCGCGGAGGTCGGCGTCGAGGCGCTCGATGTGCGCAGGATGGAGGGCCAGCCTGCGCTCATCGGGCTTTCGCGTAGTTGCCAGGACTCCGAGCGAGAGCAGAGTCAAAAGCCTCAGCGCTTCTTGATAGTGGTCAGGGTCTCCGAGGCTGCGGCGCCGGCGGCCTTGGCCTTCTTGTCGCTGCGCTTTTCCTTGATGGACTTGCCCGATTTCTTCGATGCGGTCTGTCGGGGAGATTTGTCGGCCATGAGTGCCTCCTTGGCGCCAGCAAAGAATGCTGCGCCTTAACGGGAGCACAGACGTGCTCCGTACTCCTGACCATACGCCATCGCGCGTCAGGCAGGTGCTCCGGTGGCCGTCGGCGGTGCACGTTGTGGCACGACGGCGGGAATGGGGCGGCAGTCCGGCTGCGGTCGAGGACGACGGTGGGGGATGCGCTGTCGCGGGGCCGTCCTGAGTCCTGGTCCCATCGACGGCCGCCGGAAACGCCGAAAGCGGCCGATACCGCCGAAAGCGGCCGAAAACGGCGAAACGGGCCGATAATGTCGTAGCCCTGTCGGATATGGGCCCGTTTCGACGCGGGTGCTTCGGCATTGGGGCATGGTGGGCGCCGCGAGAGGTGAAACTGCCGGGCCTGCGGGTTGGAGCGCCAGAGCGCTGAGGCGTGGAACACCAGGGCACAGGGGCTTGAAGCGCCAGAGCCCCGCGAGGCGTGGAGTACCGGAGCCCTGAGGCTTGGAGCGCCAGAGCGCCCGTGATTCAAACACCAGTACGCTGGATCTCAGACGTGAGTAACCGGGAGGGTGGATGTCCGAGACGACGGTAACAGAGGTGATGGCCGAGCTGGCCGCGCTTGAGGACCCGAAGGTGCGCGAGGCGAACGAGAAGCGCGGCGACGACCACGGCGTTAACCTCGGCAAGCTGCGCGCTGTCGCCAAGCGGTTGAAGACCCAGCAGGATTTGGCGCGCGGGCTGTGGGCCACGGGCAACACTGCAGCCCGGCTGCTGGCCCTGCTGATCTGCCGGCCGAAGGATTTCGGACGCGACGACCTGGACGCCATGCTGCGCGAGGCGCGCGCCCCCAAGGTGCACGACTGGCTGGTGAACTACGTGGTCAAGAAGAGCCCGCACGCCGAGGAGCTCCGCGTGGCCTGGACCGGCGACGCGGATCCGGTGGTCGCCAGCGCCGGGTGGGCGCTGACCACCGAACGGGTGGCGAAAAAGCCCGAGGGCCTGGACCTCGAGGGACTGCTGGACACCGTCGAGGCCGAGATGAAGGACGCGCCGGACCGCCTCCAGTGGGCCATGAACCACACCCTCGCCCAGATCGGCATCGACCACGCCGAGCACCGCGCCCGCGCGATCAACATCGGCGAACGCCTCGGGGTGCTCAAGGACTACCCGACGCCGCCGAACTGCACGTCCCCGTATGCGCCTGCCTGGATCAACGAGATGGTGAGCCGGCAGGCCAAAGCCTGAGCGCTCGTTAGCGGCGCCGTTGCGAAGACCCGCACCGGAGCCGCCCCCTCAGCGGATCTTAGGCGGCGACGGCGACTCGAAGGTCAACCGCAGGCGTCTACAGCACCTTCGCCAAGAACGCCTTCGTCCTCTCCATCTGCGGGTTGGCGAGCACATCAGCCGGCGCGCCGGATTCGACGATGGTCCCGGCATCGAAGAAATGAACGGTATCGGCAACCTCACGTGCGAAGCCCATCTCGTGGGTGACCACCACCATGGTCATGCCTGCACGGGCGAGTGCCTTCATCGCCTCAAGGACTTCCTCGACCAACTCCGGATCCAGTGCGGAAGTGGGTTCGTCGAAGAGCATGATTTCGGGGTCCATGGCCAGAGCGCGCGCAATCGCCACGCGCTGTTGCTGTCCGCCGGAAAGCTGGTGCGGGCGTTTCTGCGAATGGTCGGCCAGGCCCACCTTCGCCAGTTCATGCAGTGCCCGGGTGCGGGCGGCGGACTTGGAGACGCCTCGGACCTCGGTCAGCGCGCAGGCGACGTTTTCCTCGGCAGTCAGGTGCCCGAAGAGGTTGAAACGCTGGAAGACCATGCCTATGCGCGAGCGGAACGCGGCGAACTGCTTGGGGGTCCACTCGTAGTAGCGTCCATTCCGATACTCGTACCCGACGTGCCGCCCGTGGACCAGCAGCGTGCCGTCGTCGTACGCCTCCAGCGCATTCAGGCAGCGCAGGAAGGTGGACTTGCCCGAGCCGGAGGGCCCGACGATGCAGCTGACCTCGCCGGCGGCAACCGTGAAGTCCACGCCGGTGAGTACCTGGTGGGCGCCGAAGGACTTGGTGACGCCGTGGGATTCCACATGCAGCTTGTGCGCCCGAGCCGTGGAGGCGGTACCGCCGGCGGCCGTCGCGGGGGATGACGCGGAGACAGGTTCGCCGGCGCGAGGTGCAGGGGAGGCGGAAAGGCTGTTGGGTTCGGTAGTCATGGGAGATCCTTTCCGGCCGTGGCGACATCATCCGCCGCGCGCGGTTCCGCCGTCGTTCTCTTGGCTGTAACGGTCTTGAGCAGGAAGCCCGGCCTGCGGACCAGACGCACGGCGTCGGCTCCGAAACGGGCCTCGAGCTTGGACTGAAAAAAGGTTGCGATGGCGGTCATGACCATGTACCAGAGCGAGGCAACGATCAGCAGTTCCATGATCAGGTTGTTCTGCTTGTAGATCTGACTGGCGTTGGTCATCAGGTCGTTGCCCGCGACGACGTACACCAGCGACGTGGTCTTAAGCATGGAGATGAACTCGTTGCCGGTGGGCGGGATGATGATGCGCAGCGCCTGCGGCAGCACGATCTTCCGCATCCGCTTGCCCGGGGTCATGCCGAGCGCATACGCGGCCTCGCTTTGGCCGGCGTCGACGGCCTGGATGCCGGCGCGCACCGTTTCAGCGAAGTACGCCGCAAGGTTCAGCCCTAGCCCGAGCAACGCCGCGTTGAACCCGGTCATCACGTCATTGGTGTTCCACATATAGCCGATGTTGGTGAACGGGACCTGGATGATCAGCGACGGGAACAGGAAGGCCAGGTTGTACCAGAAGATCAGCTGCACGAGCACGGGGGTGCCGCGGAAGAACCAGATGTACAGCGTGGATAGCCAGTTCAGCACTGGGTTGTGCGAGAGCTTCATGACTGCCAGCAAGACGCCGAGGACCAGCCCGAGCACCGTGGCGAGCACGGAGATCATCAGGGTGACCCAGATCCCGTCGATAATCTTGGGGAAGAAGAGGTACTCGGCGACCTTGCCCCAGCGGATGTTGGGGTTGGTGGCCAGCGTGAAGGCCAGCCAGGCGAAGACCACCACGGCCAGCGTCCCCAGAATCCACCGCTCGGGATGGCGGAGCGGGACCACGGTCACGGCGGTGCCGTCGGGCCCGCTCAGCTGCCTGGGCCGATTGCTGCGTCGGAGCGCTTGGCTCATCTGCGCCCCCTATTTTCCGTCGTTGATTGTGGCAGTGTCGATCGCCATCTGCTGGACGTTCCAAGCGGCGAGGATCTTCCCATAGCTGCCGTCGTCGATCAGCTCCTGCAGGGCCTTTTGCACCGCGTCGATCAGTTCCTTGTTATCCTGCTTCATCGCGATGCCCCAGACGCTTTCATCGCCTTCGATGGCCACGGCTTCCAGGACGCCCTCGGAGGTCTGCGCGCGGTAGGCGGCGACGGGGTAGTCGTTGATCCCCGCGTCGGCGCGGTCGTTGCGCACCTGCAGGATGGCGTCCTGGTCGCCGGAGAACTTCAGGATCTCCAGTCCGTCTTTCCCGGCGGCCTTGCAGTCCTTGTCAAAGCCCTCCGCGAGGGCGAGCGAGGAGCCGTTGTCCACGACGGCCACAGTCTTGCCACAGGCCGTCGACGGGTCACCCATGCCGGCGGGATTGCCCTTCTTGACGACCCAGCCGTTGCCGGCCTGGACATAGTCCACGAATGTGACGGTCTTGCGCCGCTCTTCGTTGTCGGTCATGGAGGACATGATGATGTCGTAGCGCCCGGTGGTGATGCCCGGGATCTGCGCGTTGAAGTCCTCGTTGTTGATGGTGATTTTGACGCCGAGCTTGTTCGCGATCGCCCGGCCGAGGGAGGGGTCCACCCCGATCAGTGTCTTGCCGTCCTCGGCGAGCAGTTCCATGGGCGGGTAACCCTCGGAGGTGGTCATTTTGATGCCCTCGGTCTTGATCGACTCGGGCAGGCCGGCGGTCAAATCGGCGTTCGGTGTGATGCCGTCGATGACGGACTTGGCCAGGTCCTCATCGGGTGCCGGTGCGGCGCTAAAGGAGGTGTCCTCGTTGCCGGCGGCGTTGCCCTCGGTGGAGGAGAGTGACTGCCCGCCGCAGGCCGTCGTGGCCAGCAGTGCCAGCAACGCAGCGGATGCCATGACGCCGGAGCGGAGGGTACGGACTCGGGTGATGTTCATGCGGTCTCCTTGGTGCGGATGGTTGGAACGGATTGTGTGCTGGAGGTGTGTAGCGGGCGGAGCGGTTACAGGTCCCTCCGGTACCG
Source organism: Arthrobacter sp. Y3223164 (assembly GCF_059091005.1). Classification (NCBI taxonomy): domain Bacteria; kingdom Bacillati; phylum Actinomycetota; class Actinomycetes; order Micrococcales; family Micrococcaceae; genus Arthrobacter; species Arthrobacter sp. Y3223164. The sequence continues at coordinate 9,240 of NZ_JBNHGF010000019.1, read as the reverse complement.
GAGGGATCCCCCAACGGCGGTAGCCATGACCGGAATGTCGCGTAGCTCGGCGGGACCGACGGCGTAGGGGTCGGCCCCGAGGGCCGTGAAGTCGGCCAGCATTCCTGGGCGCAGCCGGCCCTTGGTAGCCTCTTCGCCGGAGGCATGCGCGGCGCCGGTGGTGTAGCCGGCGATCGCCTCGGCGACGCTCACCCGCTCGCCGGGCTGCCAGCCGCCGACGGGATCGTTGTCACGGTTCTGCCGGGTCGCGGCGGCATGAATCCCGTGTAAAGGGTCGGGCAATTCCACGGGCGCGTCGGAGCCGAAGGCGGGAAGTGCGCCGGCGTCGATCAGCGAGCGCCACGCGTAAGAGGCCAGTTCGCGGCCAACGAGCAGGGTGGAGGCCAGCGGGATGTCGGACGTGCAGTGGGTGGGCTGCATGGAGGGAACGACGCCGAGGCGCGCCACGCGTTGCACGTCCGCGGGGCGTAAATGCTGCGTGTGTTCGATCCGATGCCGCAATCGGCTGGCTGCTCGTTCGGTGTGGCCCGTGATGTTGGGGGAGGCATCGAGCGGGTTGCGGACCAGGTCCTGATAGGCATCCAGCACCAGCTGGTTGGCGCGGTCCCCGATGGCGTGAGTAGCGACCGCGATTCCGGCGCCGGCGGCCCGGCGAACCAGTGCGAGCAGGTCGAGATAGGGGATGACCTCGATGCCAGCGTTCCCGTCCTCGCCGGGGAAGGGCTGGGTCATGTGACAGGTGTGGGAACCCAAGGCGCCGTCGGAAAAAAGCTTCACCGGACCGGTGCTCAGCCAGGCGTCGCCGTTGCCGGTGGCCCGCCCTTCGTCGATCGCTTGGTCCAAGGCGATGCGCGGGATCGCCTTATGTACGCGCAAATGGAGGTTGCCGCTCTCGCGCAGAGACCGGTATGCATGCAGGCAGTCCTCGCCATCGAAGTCGTGGATGCCGGTGAGCCCGACGGCTAGCAGGCGGTGCTGGGCCTCGGCAAGCTGTGCCTCGAGGTCCCCGGCCTCGGCGCTGTGCATGATGTCGCTCAGCTGGGCATGGGCCGTCTCGCGCAGGATGCCGGTGGGATGGCCGTCGCCATCGCGGACGATTTCACCACCCACCGGATCCGGCGTGGAGGCGTCGATGCCGACGGCCGCCAATGCCGAGGTGTTGGCCCAAACCGTGTGCCCATCGATGCTTGGCAATGCGGCGGGCCTGCCACCTGTGGCCGCATCCAGCGCCTTGCGGTCCGGTTGCACCGGCACATCCCAGGCGTTGAAGTCCCAGCGTCCGCCGAAGACCCAGGCCGATGCCGGCAGCGCCTCCGCGTAGTTCCTCACCCTGTCCAGGGCGTCCTCGAGGCTGGTGGCGCCGCGAAGGTCCAGGGCGGCAATTTCGCGGGCGTAGTTCGCGGTGTGGATATGGGCGTCGGTCAGGCCCGGAACCACTGTGGTGCCACCGAGGTCGATGGTTTCGTATGTACCGGTGGCGTGGGTGCGCATTTCCTCGGGTGTGCCGATGGCGAGGATGCGTTCGCCCCGGGTCAGCAGCGCGGTGGCCCGGGGAAGCCCGGCCCATTGGGTGTAGAACGTGGCATTGACGTAGAGGCGTTGCTCAAGCATTTCTAATCCTTCGCGGCATGCTAGCGCCGAAAGCGGCATGCCCAAGCGTGTCTTGCGGAACTTCTTCGTCCCGTTCGCAACACTCTAGGCGACGATGTAGCAAACTATGACGTACAACACAGCGGTGATTCGACGAACTCAGTTCAAGGAACGCTAATGCTCAACCTGATCCACCTGCGCACCCTCGTGGAAGTGCTACGGCTCGGTTCCTTCACGGCGGCCGGCAATCGGCTGGGATACACGGCCTCGGCGGTGTCCCAGCAGATGTCGGCACTGGAGAAGGACATGGGCACGCGGTTGTTCGTGCGCAGCGCACGCAGCGTGCAGCCCACGCAGGCCGCGCATGCAGTGGGCCAACATGCGCTAAAGCTGTTGCGCGACGTCGACGGGTTGTTGGCCGCGGGGGCCGCCGCCAGCGGAGATGCGGTGCGCGAGTTGCGCATCGGGGCATTCCCCTCGGCCGCGACGTTCATCTTGGGGGACGTCCTGGAATCAGTGCAGTGGCGGGAGCTGGGTGCGCAATTGAAAATTTCTATCGGGGAACCGAGCGCCGTCGTGCCGGGAGTTCGAGTCGGTGGGGAGCTGGATGCGGCCCTTGTGTACCAGGTGGGCGAATCCGGGCTGGTCCTGCCCCAGGGGGTGACCCGGCATTGGCTGGGGGAGGACCCGTTCCGCGTCGTTATTCCCACCGCGGCGGGCTACCGGGAAGACCAGCGGATGGACGTCAATGCGCTGGGCGCGATGCCTTGGATCATCCACCTGCGCGGTTCCAGCGACGCGAACGTAGTGGACGCAGTGCTGGCCAACGCCGGCCTGCACCCGCGTATCGTGGCTTCCAGTGACGACTTCCACGCGACGCTGCGGTTGGTCGCCGCCGGCCATGGGGCAGCTATGGTGCCGCAACTGGCGATGGGCGCACGGCCAAGCGGACTGACGGCCGTGCAGGTGCCCGAGCTGCAGCTTTCCCGGAAGCTCATGGCGTTGTCGGCCGAGGACGCACCCGCGGACCTCGTCGGGGAACTAGTCGGGTGTTGCGAGAACCTGTTGCAGCCGGAGAGTTGAGGCGTGGGGACCCGGGGACCACCCCCGCTGATCCGGTGGCGGTCAGCGCCGGCTGGGGCGCTGAACCCCGAACTGCGCGTCCCGTACGCGCCCATCTGGGCCAACGAACTGGCCAGCAGGCAGGCCAACGCTTGCTACCGGCGCGAGGCGGCAAAATCCGAGCGTCCTTAGGTCAGCCGGAGATCCGTGATGCAGGTGGCGCTGTCATCGGTCGTCGAGAAATCGGCCGAGCCGGTGTGCCCGTCGTAACTCACTTCGATGGTGCCGTGGATGTCGCCGGGAACCCAGAACCCTGCGAAACCGTTGCTGAAGGTTTCAAGCTGCTCATCCACCAGCGTCTCCCCGGTGGTGTCGTCAGTGATCTTGACGCTCATGTCCTTGTTGCCCAGTTCGCCAAGGCAGGTTGTCAGACTATGGTAAAAGCAGTCATGGGTCTGGTTCAGGTACGGGGCGACTGAGATGTAGGAACTGTCCTCCGGCAGGTCCAGCGTTACCTCGTTGTGGCCGTCGGTGAGCAGTAGATCGCCCTGCCGGACAGATGCCATCAAGTCGGTGGGCCGCTCGGCAGTGTCCAGCCGGTCGAGGTGGTCGATGATGCCAACCGCGTCCATATCGTCGAGCCCGAAGCCAGCGAGGAATTCGGCGTCCGTGGCCTCCCCCGCGGAGGTAGTCCCCTGGGCTGGCGCGCAGGCAGTCAGCACCAGGCCAAGCGCAGCCGCGGCGATAACGGCCCGTTTCATATCCCATCTCCTCATCCCCGCACCGTGGGCAACGCGGGGCCTACGGTGGTGATCTGTCCGCAAGAAAAGGACGACGACGGCACTTGTGCGCCGCCGTCGTCCTCATGAAGGGTGAATCAGTGCTGCGGCTCGCGGGCCTTCAGCAGGGGCGCGAAGAACTCGGCCAGCTCCGCGGTCGCGGACAGCGGCAGCACGTTCGCCACGTACTGGTCCGGCCGGACCACCACGATGGCGCCGTCGCGGGAGATGCCGCGGGCTTCGAAGATGTCCTCATCCTTGGCGGTGCCGAAGACCTTTTCGAGGTTGGTCAGCTGGAACGGGCCCACCTCGGGCTTGAACACGGCGGGCACGGCGTTGATGTCCACCTCCTCGTGATGCTGCTGGTAGATCACCTTCACATCGAACCAGGCGTCGAGGTCGGCGCCCTCCGGCCGGGCGGCGAGCGGGGAATCCGGTGCGGTCACCAGCCACTCGGACAGGTTGGCCACGGCCGCGGACTCGCCGGCCTGCGCCTGGTCGGCGAAGACATATATGCGCCAGCGCCCGTCGGCCTCGGCCAGGTGGCCCAGGTGCAGCGGGTTGGTGTCGCAGACGCGGGAGACCTTGGCGGACTTGAAGCGCTTGCCGACGGGGAAGCCGGTGGCCAGGTCCTGGTGGCTGCGCGCGCCGGTCAGGATTGACTGGGCGTACTCGGTCATGAAGCCGGCCGGGAATTCGGCGGTGCGGACGTAGAAGTCCTCGAGCTCCGTGGGATCGGCGAACTCCTCGGGCTTCTTGGCCATCATCGTCGACCATTCCTTGTCGAAGTCGATGAGGTCCTTCGCCACCACCTGGCGCTCCGCGGAGTAGGTGGAGAGCAGGCTCTCCGGGCTGCGGCCCTCCAGCACGTGTCCCAGCTTCCAGGCGATGTTGAAACCGTCCTGCATGGAGACGTTCATGCCCTGGCCGGCCTTGGCGCTGTGCGTGTGGCAGGCGTCGCCGGTGATGAAGACGCGCGGCGTGCGGGTGCCGACGTCCTCGGGCAGCAGGTCGTCGAACCGGTCGGTAAGGCGGTGGCCCACCTCGTACACGCTGTGCCAGGCGACGCTGCGCACGTCCACCGTGTACGGCGTCATGATCTCGTTGGCCTTGGCGATGATCTGCTCGATCGAGGTCTGGCGGATCTTGCCGTTGTCGTCGTCGGGCACCACGCCGAGGTCCACGTACATGCGGAACAGGTAGCCGCCCTCACGCGGGATCAGCAGGATGGACCCGCCGTCGTGCGACTGGATGGCGCACTTGGTGCGGATGTCCGGGAAGTCGGTCTGGGCCAGCACGTCCATGACGCCCCAGGCATGATTGGCGCTGTCGCCGGCCAGGGTGCTGCCGATCGCGGCGCGGACCTTACTGCGGGCGCCGTCGCAACCCACCACGTACTTGGCGTTGACGATGCGCTCCGAGCCGGCGTCCGGGCCTGCGCTGCGGATCAGCGTCACCTTCACCGGGTAGTCGCCCTCGTCGGCAACCTCGAGGGTCTTGAACTCCCAGCCGTAATCCGGCGTCAGGCGGGTGGGCGAGTTGGCCGCGACCTCGGCGAAGTAGTCGAGCACGCGCGCCTGGTTGACGATCAGGTGTGGGAACTCGCTGATGCCCATCTCGTCGTCGACCGCGCGGCCGCCGCGGACAATGTGCTTGGGATTCTCGGTGCCCGGGCGCCAGAAGTTCATCTCGGTGAGCCAGAACGCCTCGGCGGTGATGCGCTCGGCGAAGCCGAAAGCCTGGAAGGTCTCCACGCTGCGGGCCTGGATGCCGTCGGCCTGGCCGAGGACCAGCCGTCCCTCCCGGCGCTCCACCAGCCGCGTGGTGATGTTCGGGAACTGGGCCAGCTGCGCGGCCGCGAGCATGCCGGCGGGACCCGAGCCCACGATGAGCACGTCGACCTCGTCGGGAAGCTCCTCGGGGCGGTCGATGCCTACGCCGGCTGCCGGCTTGACGCGCGGGTCTCCGGATACGTAACCGTGGTGGTGAAACTGCACGGGTGTCCTCACTTCTATTGCATCTGCGGCCGTCGCCAGTGTTCTATATTTGAACACCGGGTTCTATAACTGAATAACCGTTCGGTTGCAGATACTGTACGGCAAACATGACGCAGCTAACAAGTAACGCCGCTGTCAGCGGGTGATCCTCCGGGTCCGGCGGCGTGGCCCTCTCTAGCCGCCTGACTTGGGTGTTGCGGGGACGGAAGGGCGGAATCGCGCTGTCGCCGCACGCGGGGTTGCCCTGCGTGAAGTGATGGGGGTCACGAAAACTGTAACCGGCGGATGTTGGCCGTAGAATCCGGCCAGCAACGACTCCAGATGCTGCGAGAGGACTTTCTGTGACCATCCCTTATTACGACGCCGATGCCGTGCGTGCCGCTGTTCCGTTCAGTCGCGCGGTGCGCGCCATCGAGGAGGGGCTGCTGTCCGGCGTGGATCCGGAATTGGACAGTCCCCGGTTGTTCAGCCCCGCGCCGGACGGGGAGTTTCTGCTGATGCCGACCGAGGGCGCCGGCCGCTACAGCGGGGTGAAGGTGGCGACAATCGCGCCGAAGAATCCGGCCCGCGGGCTGGAGAAGATCCAGGGCATCTACGTCTTGTTCGACGCCGAGACGCTGGCCCCGCTGGCGACGATGGACGGCGCGGAGCTCACGGCCATCCGCACTCCGGCGACAACCTTGGCGGCCGTGAAGAACATTGCGGCGGCGGCACCGGACGGCGAGGGCTTTGGGGATGCCCCGCAGGTGCTGGTCTTCGGCGCGGGGATACAAGCGCTGAACCACATCCGCGCCGCCAGGTCCGTATTTCCGAACGCGGGCTTCGCGGTCGTCGGCCAGCGTCCGCAACGCATCTCGAACCTGATCGCCGTGCTGGCCGCGGAGGGAATAGAGGTGGCCGACGCAACCGGTGCGCCGGACGCTGCCGTGGCGGGCGCCGACGTCGTACTTTGCGTGACATCCTCGCCGGAGCCGCTGTTCGATGGCAGGCTGCCCAAGGACGGGGCGATCATCGCGTCGGTTGGGCAGCACGGCTTGGACGCCCGGGAGGTCGACGCGGCGCTGGTGTTGCGCAGCGACGTGGTGGTGGAAGGCCGGGCTTCGTCCTGGCGGGAGAGCGGGGACCTGATCCCGGCCCGCAGCGTGGAGGAATGGCAGCAGATCCAGCCGCCGAACCTGCGTGACCTGGTGCAGGGCAAGCTGGTCCGGCGCCCGCGCACGTGCTGCCTCTACACCGGCGTCGGCATGGCCTGGGAGGACCTGGTGACGGCGGCTGTGGTCTATGAAGAGGGCGGGCCGCGCGTTACCGGTGCGCGTACGTGAGGCAGTCCGCGTTGTCCGCGCCGGGACCCACGTGAACTTCGGGCGCCTGGCACATGAGGTGGTCGTTGTGGGTGCACTCGGTCCGCTGGCAGGCGCCGACGCTGGCCAGCACCTTGGGAAGCCCGCCGTGCACTCCGGTGTCGATAAAGGTGGCACAGGCGGCATGGTTCTCGCCGCCGGCCACGGTGATGGCGGCCGCATTGCATTCGCTGTGATCGTTGAAGGAACAGTTGGTCACTGAGCAGTCGCTAACGTGTGAAGTCACAGTCATGGCACTTCCTTCCATCCCGGGACCGCCCCGGGTTGGGCGGCTCCATTAACTACGGTAGGCGCGATGCGGCCGATCAAAAAGGCATAAGACTGTGAGGTAATTGCCGTCGCGGCAAGAGGCGCCGAGCCTGGGACTCAGGCGGCCGCGCGGCTGGCCGTCCGGCCGTGCACCACGTAGTACAGCAGGATGCAGGCGAGCATGAGCAGGCCAAGCCAGCCGTACATTCCGTCGAAGCCGGTCAGCGGCACCAGCAGGCCCAGCAGCACCGGGCCGAAGCCGGTGCCGATGTCCAGCATCAGGTAGTAGGTGGCCAGGGCGGTGCCGAACCTCCGCTCCGCAACCAGCCGGACGGTAATGGCCTGAGTTCCGGGCAGCAGGGTCCCGAACCCGAGTCCGCTGAGCACCGCGGAGGCGACGACTATCCAGGTGTCCGGCCCGAGCGCCAGCAGCGCCAGGCCGGCGGCGAACAGCACCAGCGCGGGATACAGCACCACATTGTCGCCGCGGCGGTCTTGGACCCTGCCGGTGGTCACCCGCGACACCAGCACCGCGCCGGCAAACACCATAAAGAACAGCGCCGCAGCATCCGCTGCACCCGCGGCAGCGGTATACGAGGTGAGGAACGAGAGGATGCCGGAAAACGCCAGCCCGCTCACCAGCAGCACGGTGGTGATCGGCAGGACCTCGGGCGCGAAAACCTTTCCGAGCAGGACCGCGGGCGTCCGGCGCTCCTTTGCCTGCTCGCCGCCCGGACCGCGCTGATTGACGACGGCGGTCGGCGCCGCCGGCGCTTCCGGCAGTTTCAGGATCAGGGTCACCGCCAACGCCGCGACGGAACAGGCCGCACAAAAGAGGAACGCGACCTCGTAACTGCCGTCAACAACCAGCACCACCGCCAGCAGCGGCCCGAGGGCGGTGGCCAGCGTGGTGGAAACGGCGAAGTAGCCGGTGCCTTCGCTGCGGCGGGCGGGCGGAATCAGCGCCTGCGCACCGGCCGTGACGGCGGTGTTGGCGAGGCCGAAAGCCACACCGTGGGCCAGCCGCAGGACCACCAACGAGGTGAGGGAGTCCGCCGGGATGTACAAGAGGGACGCCGCGACGAAGGCGGCCAGGCTGATCAGCAGCATCCGCCGCCGTCCCGCGTTGTCGATCAGCGGCCCGGCAAAGAACCGCGAGACGAGCGCCCCCAAAATGAAGGCGCTGGACGCAAAGCCTGCCCCGGCGTCGGAGGCCAGGAACCGCTGGGCCGCGTAGAGCGCCATGGACGTCATCAGCAGGTAGAAGACGATGTAGATGAACAGATTCGCGCCGATGGCCAGCACGAAATTTCTGCTCCACAGCTTCTCCTGCACGCGGACGGCCTCCTAGCCTGCCTGGGCCGGTCCTCGTTGTCCCAGCGTTCCGGGCAGACCAGCAGTCCTGATTATGCCGCCGGGCTACACTTCCGGCACGCACGGACCGGTGCCCAGCAGCGCCAGGCCAGCCCGATCGCCGTCGGCCAGTGCAGTCACGCCGTTTGCCCCGGCATACATCAATTGCTCCGGATTATCCACATGCGCCAGCCCCAGCACGTGGCCGAGCTCGTGGATGATGACGGCGCGCACGTGCTCCCGACCGTCGGGATATGTGAGGACGTTGCGGAGCGACGGCGCATCCAAGGTGATCTGGCCGGCGACGAGAACGTGCGGCGTTCCCCGTGCGCCGACCGAGGAGCTGCCGCCGAGTCCGGCTATATCTCCGGCCAGCCGGGACACTTCGTCGGGATCCGACCACGTGATCAGCACCGGCGCCCACCGCTTGCCGTACCGCTCCGGCTGAAAGCGTTCGCGGCCTTCCTCGGCGAAGGCCTCGTCAGTGGGTCCGTCGTAAACGAACTGCAGTCCGCTGGCCGCGGAAACCTCGGCGATGGCTTCCTGAATGATCGTGTCGCCCCCCGGCGGCGCATTGTCCGGACGGACCACGTAGTGGATGGGGCGGCAGGGGTCATAGGCGAGGAAGGGCTGCGAGGACTCCGGCGGTGTTGCGTACAACTCGTAGGCGTCCGACTCCGCGACGGCGGGCGGCCGGCCCAGGGGGTTGTCGGCGGCTTCGACGCCGCGGGGCGGAATGTCCGCGCCGGGAAGGTAGGGGGCTATCGCCGGCATGACGTGTCGGCTGAACACGCCCGGGGCGAAGCACAGGGCGATGACGAAGGCGAGGGCCAGCCCGCTCGACAGGGT
>NZ_JBNHGF010000018.1:0-19435 GCF_059091005.1 Arthrobacter sp. Y3223164 | reverse complement strand
GCCGCCGGTGCGGCGCTTGAGGTGGCCCGCCGCGGTGCCTTCGTGGGCCTGGACCACGTGGGACTGGACGACGACGGCGGCTACCTCAGCGACCGCGAGCGGGCCTCACTGGTGCTCGAGCTGGTCGGGGCCGGCCACACGGACCAGGTCATCCTCTCGTCCAACGCGATCGGCGTGGCCAAGGGGCAGCCGGACTACGACCTGCCGTTCAGCCACGTGTTGACCACCTTTGTCCCCTTCCTGAAATCACTGGGCCTGGGCGACGACGACGCCCGCCGAATCCTGGTGGACAATCCGCGCAACCTGCTGGCTGTGCGCTGAGCACCGCGGCCCGCCATCAACAAGCTTTCGAAACCCTGAGGTGAAGGAATGACCAAGGTCAACACCGTGCTGGGAACAATCCCGGCTGAAGAACTGGAAATCGTGGCAGTCCACGAACACATCGGCTACGGCATGCCCGGCTCCGAGCTCGACACGCGATGGTGGAAGTCGCCGGAGCAGGCCTACGAAGAAACCGTGCCGAAGCTGCGCAGGTTCCGTGAAAACGGCGGCGGCACCTTCGTGGACGCCACCGGCATCTGCAACGGCCGCGACGTCGACTATTACAAGTCCCTCTCGGCCAAGACCGGCGTCCACATCGTGGCCTGCACCGGCTTCGTGGGCGGCGACACCGCCCTGCCGCACTTTGCACGGGCGTCGGTGGACTACCTGGCGAAGGTTTTCATCCACGAAATCACGGTGGGGATCGGCGACACGGGCGCCAAGGCCGGCGTCATCAAGGTCGGCGTGAGCCGCGGCGGCAAGATGACCGAACTCGACAAGCGGATCTACCGCGCCGCCGCCCGCGCCGCCGTCCTCACCGGGGTCCCGATCCTCACGCATCTGGCGATCGACCCCGAGCCCGCCGTGAACATCTTCAACGAGGAGGGCCTCCCGTTGGATCGCGTCCTCTTCGGCCACGCCGACGACGGCCTGAACGCACCGATCACGCCGCACGACTGGATTTACGAGCAGGGCGGCCGCATCGGCTTCGACACCTTCGGGTACGACCTCGAACTGCCCGACCCGCCGTTCTGGGGCCGCAAACGCGCCGAGCGCATGGAGCACTTCGTCAAGCTGGTGAACAAGGGCTACGCGGACAAGCTGCTCGTCTCAGCCGACGCCAACTGCAGCCCGCTGGGCTGGCCGGGCGTGAAGGGCCACACCATCAACTACATCTTCGACGACATGCTCCCGGACATGCGCGCCGCCGGCATCGACGACGCCACCATCAAGCTCCTCCTCAAGGACAACCCGGCCGATTTCCTCTCCATCAAGGCCTGACCCGCATCACTCCATCCGGCGTCACGCGCCGGCTCCGCTGCCGCCTACGACGACGGCGGCGACTCCAATCCAACACTCACCCCGAGGACGCCTGCACCGGCGCCCAGTGAAGGAACAACAGAACAATGCAGACTTTCGAAATCCAGAACCTGAAGGTGGCCGTCGTGGGCGGCGGCTACGCCGGCGCTTCCGCTGCCCTGGCACTGCTGCAGCTCGGCGCCGACGTGCACGTCTACGAGCAGGCCCCCGAGCTTGGCGAAGTAGGGGCCGGCATCGGCCTGCGCCCGCCGACCGTGGAGGTGCTGCGCAAGTGGGGCGTGTTCGAAGAGTTCGAGAAGGTCTCCGCTCCCTCCGAGGCCATCGAGGTCTACCAGGCCAACGGCGAGCTCATCGCCCGCGACCCGTGGCCGGGCATCAACGAGTACGCCCAGACCAACCACTGCCGCATGGTCCACCGCGGGGACGTCATCGAGACCCTCCTGCGCCTGCTGCCGGCCGAGCGGGTTCATATCGGGCACAAGATGATCAGCATCGCCGACAACGGCAACTCCGCCACCGTGAAGTTCGAGAACGGCGTGGAGGTCACCGCCGACCTGGTAGTGGGCGCCGACGGCATCCGCTCCAGCGTGCGCAACCAGATCTTCGGTGAGGTCCAGCCGGTGTTCTCCCACACGATTGCCATGCGCGCCGTCATCTCCGCCGACGACGCCTATGGCCTGGTGGAGAACGACAACTTCCGCGTCTACGTGGGCCAAAACGGCACCACCGTGTACTTCCTGCCGCTGCGCCACCGCAACCAGGTGTCCTTCGACATCACCGCCCCGAGCGACGACACCGCGTGGGCGCCCGAGGTCACGCACGAGTACATCGGGTCGCTGCTGGAGGGCTTCGACGAGCGCCTGCAGAAGATCGGCCAGGAACTGGACATCGCCTCGATGACGAACCGCGGTGTCTACGACATCGACAAGCAGCCGACCTGGCACACGGACAGCGTTGCCCTGGTGGGCGACGCCGCGCACGCCATGCTGCATCACCAGGGCCAGGGTGCGAACTCCGCCATGCAGGATGCCGCCTGGCTGGCCGACGCCATCAAGGACGGCTCCGACCTGCAGGACGCCCTGCGCACCTACCAGGCCAAGCGCAAGCCCATCACCGACGTGTTGCAGGACATCTCCCGCAAGCCGTTCGACATCGGTGACTCCTTCCCGGAGACCACGTCCTTCGAGAAGGGGGCGGGTGTCGAGTGACAATCCACCCCGAGATCGGCAAACTCCTCGCCACGCTGCCGCCGTTCGACCACGGCACGCGGCCCGACCCGGAGGCAAAGCGCGCGGGCGACCTGCAGTTCGTCGCGCCCGTGGAGGAACGGCTGCCACTGCACGCCGTCGAGGAGACCGTTGCAGCCACTGACGCGGGCGAGGTCCCGGTGCGGATCTACACCCCGGCGGAGGCGGAGTCTTACGGGCTGCTGGTGTACTTCCACGGCGGCGCATTCTTCTCCGGCAGCCTGGAAACGCACGACCACGTCGCGCGGGCGCTGGCCAAGGAGAGCGGCTACAAGGTCATCTCCGTCGGCTTCCAGCTGGCACCGGAGGCGCCCTTCCCGACCAGCCTGCAGGAGTGCTACGGCGTGGTGCGCTGGGCCGCCGAGCAGGGCGGGAGCCTGGCCTGGGACGGCCAGAACCTGGCTTTGGCCGGCGACAGCTCGGGCGCCAATTTCGTGGCGGCGGTGACGGCGATGGCCCATGACGAGGGCTTCGACCGGATCACGCACCAGGTCCTGTACTACCCGTCGCTGGACCTGGACTTCGACGAGGACCGCTACGCCTCGCTGTGGGAGAACGCCACCGGCTACGGCCTGGAGACCCCGGCGCTGAAGCCGTGGAACTCCTTCTACCTCGAGAGCGGCGCGGACCCGGCCGACCCGCTGGTCTCCCCGATCAAGCGCGAGGACCTCACCGGCCTGCCGAAGGCCCTGATCATCACCGCCGAGTACGATCCCCTGCGCGACGAGGGCGAACTCTACGGCCGGCGCCTGAAGGACGCCGGCGTGGACACCACCGTCAGCCGCTACGCGGGCGCCAACCACGGCTTCGTCCAGAACTTCTTCTGGATCCCGGACATGTACCGGGCCTACCAGGAAACGGGCGAGTTCCTTAACCGGGACTGACCCCACCCGCCCCGAACGCAGCGGCGGCGCGCACCCACGGGTGCGCGCCGCCGTCGTCGTTTGGGGCGTGGAGCCGGTTAGGCGTTCGTGGCGTACAGCTTGCGGTAGCCGTGCAGGGTCGTGAAGAACGGGGAAGGCTCCAGCGTCGGATCCCCGGTATAGCCGAGTTCCTCGGCCACCGAGGCGAACGGCGAATAGGGCGAGCCGGTCTCCTGCAGGCCGCCCTCCACGGAGCGGCGCGCGGCGGCGCGGACCCGGGCCTCGATGTCCAGGCTCTCCTGCAGGGCCTGCCGGGCCGTGCCGGCGTCCATCCCGATGTCGAAGGGCACGCCCTCGGTGTTGCGGTAGGGGTGGCCAAGGTACAGGCGCTTGGGACGGATCTCGTCGCGCAGGTAGCGGAGGCTGGCACGGTAGGCGTCCGGATCCTCATACCCCGGGAAGTGGTTGGCGGCGCCGTGGACCTGGACGGAGTCGCCGACAAACACCGCGTCCTGCCCGTCCACCACGTAGGCCACGGAGCCCGCGGTGTGGCCGGGGATGTGATGCACGGAGACCGTGACATCCCCGCCAAGGCTGAGGGTTTCGCCGCCCTCCAGGAGCATGTCCGGTTCCATCTCGCCCGAGATGGCATGCCCGGCCGCCTTCGCCTGCTCCTCGACGCCGTTCGGGCTGTCGAGGTACTGCCGGCGGACGTCGAGGTAGTTCTGCAAGTGCGCCTGCCGGGAGCGGAGCAACGGAGCGTCCGCCCGGTGGATGACGACCTTCGCCTTCCGGCCGGTGAGCTCCCAGAGGGCGTGGGCACCGCCGAGGTGGTCGATGTGGCCGTGCGTCAGCAGGATCCACTTGACGTCCTCGATGCGCCGGCCCAGCTTCTCCAGCTCCGGCACCATGCCCTCGACCGGTGACGTGGTGATGCCCGTGTCGACGATGGCCGGCTCGGGCGCGTCAATGAAGAAGCTGTAGAGACCGAAGCGGCCCCAGGGCGAGACCAGCGGATGAATGGTTACTTCTTGCGTCATTGTTCTCTCCTCAGCTCCGGGACCCGTTCACGGTCCTGATGGTATGGCTCGACAGCGCGGACCCTTGCCCTCGCGCGGCCTTTCCGCGCCGCGGCCCGGGCCTGGTCACCATCGTTGCACGGCATTTTATTATAATAATATAATTGAGCGTGGCTCCGGAGAGCGCGCCTGCCAGCGGGACACCTGGCACTCGAACGTCAACAAGGAAGTGCACACATGACTGATTTCACGACGTGGAATGCCGGTGGGGAGACGATCAAGATCCGCAAGGACCTGCGGATCCCAATGCGCGACGGCGTTGAGCTCGCCGCGGACACCTACCAGGGCCTGGAGGACAAGCCCCGGCCGGCGCTGGTGGCCCTGAGCCCGTACGGCAAGGAGCTGCAGGCGCTGGCGCTGACCACTCCCCCGCAGCGGCGTCCGAGCCCGATGTGGGACGGCTGCATCGAGGCCGGCGACATCGCCCGCATCGTCAAGGAGGACTACGTCCACGTGATCGGCGACCTGCGGGGGTCCGGCGACTCCGGCGGCGAACACATCGGCAACTACAACGCCGGCGGCGTATCGCTGGGCCAGGATGCGTACGACTTCATCGAATGGGTTGCCGAACAGCCGTGGTGCGACGGCAACGTCGGCATGGTCGGCATCTCCTACTTCGGCTCCATGCAGGTACTGGCCGCGGCCGAACGCCCGCCCCACCTGAAGGCGATTTTCGTCAGCGGCGGCCACTACGACTTTTACGAAACCACCTACCACGGCGGCATCATGTGGTTCATGCCCCGCGCCGCCCGCGAAGGCCGCGGCGGAGACTCCGGTTGGGCCTTCACCGACGGCGTCAAGTCCCGCATGATCGAAAAGTACTCGCCCGAGGAGCTCAAGAAGCTGGTCGCCAAGCGCCTCGAGGACCCGGACGTTGCCGCCTGGCCGAACCTGGTCCACGTGCTGCATTACCCCAAGAACCACGAAGCCTGGTTCGACATCGTTATGAACGAGCTGGACGGCGAGTGGTACGAGGAGCGCAACCCCATCACGCTCGCTCCGAACATCGACATCCCGGTCTGGCTCCAAATCGACCAGGGCCGCGGCTGGACCATGGACGGCACCATCGAGCTGTACAACTCGCTCAAGGGACCCAAGAAGCTGACCATCGGCCCCTACCCGCCCATGCAGTCGCGCCCGTTCATCGAGGAGCACGACAAGATGTTCCGCTGGTACGACTACTGGATCAAGGGCATCGACAACGGCGTGATGGACGAGCCGGCCGTGAGCGTTTTCGTCGAAGGTTCCCGCGAGACCGTCGAGGCGGACCAGTGGCCGCCGAAGGAGATCGAGTACACCTCCCTCTACCTTCGTCCGCGCCACAAGCTGTCCGCCGAGCCGGAGTTGATGGGCGTGGAGTATGCGGCCCCGGACGGCTTCTACCAGGCGCCCCTGACGGTGACCGACAAGGTGGAGATCCTCAGCTGGAGCACCGGGCCGTTCGAAGAGGACACGGAGATGATCGGCACCGGCGCCGCGCACATCTTCGCCGAGATCGACCAGCCGGACTCGAACTTCATCCTGCGCCTGTGGGACTACGCCCCGAATGGCAAGCGCCAACTGATCACCACCGGCTACCTCAAGGCCTCACACCGCGAGCTGGACGAGGAGCGCACCAGCGAGGGCAGCCCGATCCACCCGCACACCCGTGCCGTGCCGGTGGAGCCGGGGAAGATCGAGGAGTATGTCCTGCGCCTCTACCCGTTCGCCAACACCTTCAGGTTGGGACACCGGCTGGTGGCCGAGCTTTCCAACGGCGAGCCGCTGGCCGACGAGCACAACGCACTGCTGCCTCCGGACGCCTTCCACCTCCCGGTGGGACGCCCGGTGACGCACAAGATTTACCGCGACGCCGCACACCGGTCCCGGCTGGTCCTGCCCTTCACCGCCCGCAAGGCCGAGGATGGGGCGAACTAACGCGACGGCAGCCCCGACCGGCGGCCGGGCGCCCTCGAGGTGCCCCCGAGGCTTCCCCGGCCGTGGTGGTCAGCGATCCTGAACGTCACGGCCGGAGGTGCCCGGCGCACCTCTTATCCTTGGGTAATGGAAACAACCGAGGGCGGCACGGCCCGGAAAGCCGTCGAGGACAACCGCGATCTGGCGGTGGCCTTGATCGACATCTCCTCCGATGTCCGCCGAAAATCCCACGAGAATTCCGGCGTCCCGTTGCTGCCCAACGGCATGGTGGACATCATGCGGGTCATCGAAGCGCACCCGGGCATAACCGTGGCCGAGGTCGCTTCCAGGCTTGACCGCCAGTTCAGCAACGTGAGCACCCAACTGCGTGAACTGGTGGCCCGCGGGCTCGTGACGCGCAGGCGCGACGAGGCGGACAAGCGCTACGTGACGCTGCACCCCACCGACGAGTCCCAGCGGATCAGGATCATGCTGGAAACCGCGTGGGCGGAAACCCTGGGGACGGCGGCCGCCAGGCTACACCCCGGGGAACAGGAACAGATCGCGGCGAGCCTGCCCGCCCTCCAGCGCCTGGCGGCGCTGATCAACGAGCCGGACCAGCGCTGAACCGTCGGCCAGTCGGGCTTTTCTTTTTCGGTATACTTATACTTTTGTAAGTATTAGCGGCGCACCTGTCTGCCGCACCCCACAAACAGAAAAGGTGGCCATGAAAGACGTCCTAGAGGAGAAAATTCCGCCCGGAGAGGTGGAGGCGGCAGAGGCCGTGGAGCCCGAGAGGATCTCGCCCAAGCGCATCGCCGCCGTGATCACCGCCTTGGTGCTGTCAGCGCTGATCATGATCCTCAACGAGACCGTGCTGACGGTCGCACTGCCCGACCTGATGGCGGACCTGGGCGTCCAGGCCACCACGGCGCAGTGGTTGACCACGGGCTTCATGCTCACGATGGCCGTCGTCATTCCGACCACCGGCTTCATGCTTCAGCGGTTCACCACGAAGAGCCTCTTCGTCAGTGCGATGCTGCTCTTCATCCTCGGCACGGCGCTGGCGACCATCGCCCCGACGTTCGCGGTGCTGCTCATCGCGCGCATCATCCAAGCGGCCGGCACGGCCATCATTCTGCCGCTGCTGATGACCACCACGCTCACCTCCGTGCCGGTCCGGCACCGCGGCACTGTCATGGGCCTCAACTCCGTGGTCATCTCCGTGGCTCCGGCCATCGGCCCCACCCTCTCCGGCGCCGTCATCAACTCCTTGACGTGGCGCTGGGTCTTCGGCCTGATGGTGCCGGTGGCCATCATCGTCTTCCTCTTCGGCGTCATTGCCATCAAGACCGGCAAGGAGACGCGCAAGGCTCCGCTGGATGTCCTCTCGGTCATCCTCTCCGCCTTCGCCTTCGGCGGCATCGTCTATGCGCTGTCCTCGATCGCCGACCTGATGGCAGGTTCCTGGGCCCCGGGCGTGGCACTGGTCGTCGGCGCGGTCGCGCTGGTCCTTTTTATTCAGCGCCAGCGTGCCCTGCGCAAGACGGAGTCGGACCTGCTGGACCTTCGTCCGTTCAAGGTGCACAACTTCCGCATCTCGGTCATCATCGTGATGATCGCCATGGCCACCATGCTGGGCACGGTCATGGTGATGCCGATCTTCATGCACAACGGCATGGGCCTGAGCACGTTGACCATCGGCCTGGCCCTCCTGCCCGGCGGCCTGATCCAAGGGATCGTGTCCCCGCTCGTCGGCCGCCTTTACGACAAGGTGGGCCCCAGGCCCATCGTCATTCCCGGCGCCTTCCTGCTGGCCGGCGGGCAGTGGCTGTTGGGAAGCGTCCATATTGATACCCCGGTGCCGACGATCGTCGTCTTCCATACTGTGTTCTGCGTCGGCATGGCCATGCTGATGACTCCGCTGATGACCGTGGCCCTGGGCGCCCTGCCGCGTGAGCAGTACGGCCATGGCAGCGCGATCATGAATACCCTGCAGCAGTTGGCCGGCGCCGCGGGTACCGCGGTTCTCGTTGCCGCCATGACCATCGGCACGGCGGCGGCAGCCGCCGGCGGCATCGCGGCGAACGTCGCCCTGGTTGACGGCGTCCGGGTCGCCTTCACGGTCGGCGGCATCCTCGGCCTCGTGGCCGTCGGGTGCGCACCGTTCGTTCGGCGCCTGCAGGAGAACACCGGCCACTAAGGCCCGGTTGCCCCGCCCGCACGCTCAGAGGAAGCCGGCCCCCCCAAGGGATGGCCGGCTTCCTCTGTCTCGGTCGCGGCGCTGCGGGATGCTACGCGGCCGTGCGCGGTGCCGCTGCTTCCGGTTCGGTTTCCTTGACGCCGTGCAACCCAAAGAAGCTGAGCAATGCCGCGGCCAGGGCCGCGATGGCAACCACCAGGAAGGCCTGCGTGAATCCGCTGCCCAGGGCCTCGAGGGCGAACTGGCTGCCGCCCGATCCGGGAACGCCCTCGGGGATGCTGTTGAGCGCGATCGGACCGCCCGCTTCCGCAATGCCCATCGCCGGACCCAACTGGTCCGGAGCCAAACCGGAGGTCTGCAGGGAGGTCATGAGTTTTCCGCCGGCGGTGGAGAGGGCAATGGCGCCCACCAGCACCGGTCCGAGCGCAAACCCGAGGTCGCGCAGGAGGTTGGTGGTGGCGCTGGCCATGCCGGTCATCTCCCGAGGCACCGAGTTAACGGCAATAGCGGTCATCGGGCTCAGCGTGAAGGCGAAACCAAGTCCGACCAGCAGGGACGGCAGGATGAAAGCGGTCACGTCGCGGCTGGTGACATCGGCAGTGGAGTTGATCAATGCGCCGGCAGCCATGGCCAGGAATCCGAACGTCATCAGCCAGCGGGATGAGACGCGGGCCTGCAGCCGGGACAGCACGGGGATCAGCACGAAGGCGGGCCCCTGCAGCAGCAGGAACAGCAGGCCGAGGTACAGCGGGTTCTGGTGCTGAACCGGCCCCAGCCACATGCTTGTGGAGAAGCAGGCACCCAGGAAGGCGAACATGCCGACCACGGCCACGATCGACGCGATGGCGAACTGGCGGTTCAGAAACAGCCTCAGCTCCAGCAGCGGGGACTCGACTCGCAGTTCGATGGCCACAAAGATCGCCAACAGCACCACACCGGAGGCGAGGGCGGCTACCACGTGGGCGCTGGTCCAGCCGTCTTCGGGACCCTGTACCAGCCCGAAGAGAACCAGGATCAGGCCCAGTGCGAAGGTGATTTGGCCCCAGATATCCATCCGGCGCTCACGGGCCACCTTGGCCTCGGCGGAGCGCAGGGCGGTCAGCAGCAGTGCGGCGAGGGCCGTCAATACCACCACCGCATAGGCCCCGCGCCACCAGCCGAAGCCGGCAAATACGCCGCCGAGCAAGGGCGACAGGGCCGAACCCGCCGAAAGGAAGCCTGCCCAGATGGCGATGCCTCGCACGCGCTCCTGCATGGAGCGCGCCACCGAAGCAACCAGGGCCAACGATGCGGGGAAAATCGCACCCGCACCCAGGCCGTTAAGGGCGGAGCCAATCCACATGGCCTGGACCGTCGGGGATATGGCGCAGACCAGCGAGCCGATCATGACCAGCACGGCGCCGCCCACGACGAGCTTGCGGTGGCCGTACTTGTCACCGAGCACACCGAAGGTCAGCTCGAAAACCACCACCGGAATCATGAACGCGGCGGTGATCCAGGTCAGCTGGGAACCGAACGTGTTAAAGGTGACCTGGAATTCGCCATTGAGCGCGCCTGGCAGAGCGTTGGCGATCTGCGCCACCATGACCGCCAATGATGCAGCGACCAATGTGCCCCTGGTGCGCGCGGGTGTGACCTGCACGTGCGGCGTCTGGGGCGGCGGATCGGACTGCGGCGATGACGTGTGGGTCCCCTGGTCCTGGCTCATATGAACTTCCTTGTCATGGTGTGAGCGGTGTGGTGAACGGGTGGTGCTCGGCGGAACCGGTCCGGGCATGGCGGCCGCATTCGTCCGCACTCGCTGGAACCGGTAGTAGACGAGACCCTGCCGCAACGCTCTGTGCTGTCTACGGCACCCTGTGACGCAGGCGACAGGCCCATCGTGATGGGGCTAACAGTAGTGATTCAAAATACACGGTGTCAAGTGAACATTCGACGTGTCATTCGAGGGGGCTTCCGCTCCAAGAGCCGCCGGGCTGAAGTGTTACAGCCGGGGCGGGGAAATCCGGAGGGCAGCTCGGCTGGTCCGGAGGAGCCGCGGACACCGGCTATCCTGTGTGGCATGGCAACACTCCGCGAGGCTCAGAAACAGCAGACCAGGCAACTTCTCTTGGACACCGGCCTGGACCTCTTTGAGTCCAAGGGCTACGCGGCCACCACGATCGACGACATTGCCGCCCGTGCAGGCACCACGAGGACGACCTTCTACCTGCACTTCGCGTCGAAGGCGCAGCTGATGGGCGACGTGGTGAAGACGGTGGACTCCATTCTCACCAGCGTGGACGACCCGGCCCTATCCACCGTGGTGGAACTGGGTACCCGCGACTTGATCCGCGCCTGGATCAGCCGGAAATTCGACCAATGGGAAGCAACCCGCCCCTATCTGCATGCCGTCTATCAGGCGGCCCCGGTCGAGCCCGAGGTTGCAAAGGTCATGGAGGACTGGTTCCGCGATGTTGCGGCGGACATGACATCCGGGCTGGATCGGTCGGGGCGGTTCGACCCGGCCAGCCGCCAGGTCCGCTGCGTCCTCGCCTTCGGTCAGCTGGAATACCTCTCGCAGCGGTGGATCCGCACGGGCTGGATCATGGATCGGGAGATGTGCCTGGAAACCCTGACGGATTCCTGGTGCCATCTGCTCTCGGAGGGGTAAGCCTCCAGCTGGATCACCCTTGGCGCGCGCCCGCCAGCAATTCGGCCAGCGCCCCGCGGCCCAGCACGGGCTGGCGGTACTCATCGCTGAGGATCTGCAGCATGGAACCGGCATAGTCCTCATTGGTCGAGGCAATCATGTCCTTGGCGAAGACCACGCGGAAGTTGTGGGCGAACGCATCGGCCGCCGTCTGCGCCACGCAGTTGTGGGTCGCCACGCCTGCCAGGACCAGCCGTTCCACCCCGGCGTCCCGCAGCCGCTCGGCCAGGCCCGTACCAAAAAACGCGCTGTCGCGTGTCTTGACGATGCGCTCGAGGCCCTCTGTTTGCAGCCCGGGCAGGAATTCGGCCTGCTCGGTCCCCTCGAACAGGAATCCCTGGTCATCGTCGAGCATGCTGAGGGTCCAGGTTGAACGGTCCCTGAGGTGCTGCGTGTAAACAAGCAGCACCGGCACCTGCGCCGCCGTCGCGGTCCTGATCAACAGATTGGCTGACTCCACCACGGCTTCCTGCCGCTTGGCCAAGGCAGGGTCCTCGAAGTACGCGTTCTGCAAGTCGATCATCAGCACCGCAGTTTTCATGCCCTCCGCCTTCCGCCGGTCGTCCTCGCTTCCATCCTGTCAGGTGCACCCGCAGTTTGGGTCTTGACGCGCCAGCAGGGACAGGGTGTGGTGTGTACTACCATCCGGCCGAAAGGACAGCGTCATGCACTCACTCTGGCTCGATACCGCCCAACAGATTCCCGTGGACACGTACTCCGGCCAAACCGGGTTCGACTCGGTCGTCGCCGGAGCAGGGCTTACCGGCCTCACCACTGCTGTCCTGCTGGCGCGGGCCGGGCACCGGGTTGCCGTGGCGGAGGCGCGGTCGGTCGGCGCCGCCACTACCGGCAACACGACCGCCAAGGTATCCCTGCTGCAGGGCAGCCAGCTTTCGCGCATCGCGAACCATCACGATTCCGGCACCGCCGCGGCCTATGTGGCCGCCCAGCGGGAAGCCCAGGCGTGGATCCTGCGGTACTGCGACGAACACCGGGTGGGATACGACCGGCGGGACGCCTTCACCTACGCCACCACCCCCGAGGGCGCCGAGGACCTGGCGGCGGAGCAGCGCGCCAGCGAATCCGCCGGCCTGCCGGTCGAAAAAGTCTCCGGTGCCGGCGAGCTGCCGTTCGAGGTCGCCGGGATGCTGCGGTTGGCCGACCAGGCCCAGATCCATCCGATGCACCTCCTGGCGGCGCTCGTTGCAGAACTGCGCAGCCGTGGAGGCCTGGTCTTCGAGGGCATGCGGGTCACGGGCATCGGCCGCGCGGACGACGGCGGTGCCGGGGCGGGGCCGCGAAACCTTACCGTGCGCACGGGGCTGGGCGACATTAAGACCGGCATCCTCGTGCTGGCGACCGGCACGCCCATGCTCAACCGCGGCGGACACTTCAGCGTGCTCAAGCCAATGCGTTCCTACGCCGCCGCCTTGACGGTGCCCGGGCGCATCCCGTCGGGGATGTATTTGTCCATCGACGGGCCGACCCGCTCGCTGCGGACCGCGCGCCACGGCGACCGGGAGGTCTTGCTGGTCGGCGGCAACGGCCACGTTGTCGGCCGCCACGGCCATACCCGGGGTCTGGTCGATGACCTGCTCCGTTGGACCCAACAGCACTTTCCGGGTGCCGAGCCCACGCATGCCTGGTCTGCGCAGGACTATGAACCCGCCGGTGCGGTGCCGTACGTGGGTCCGATCCTGCCCGGGGAAAAGCGCATCATGGTGGCCACCGGATTCAACAAGTGGGGCATGACCAACGGGGTGGCGGCGGCACTGGCGCTGTCGGCCTCCATCCTGGGCGGCGACAATCATTGGGCCAAGGACCTCTATAAGTCACGCATCTCCGGACGGGACGCCGCCAGCACCGCCGGCACCAATTTGTCCGTCGGGTTGGAATTGCTGTCCGGCTGGCTGGGCGGATTGACCAGGACCACGCATGCGGCACCGCCGGAGGGTCAGGGCACTGTGGTGCGGGAAAATTCGCGGCCGGTGGGCATTTGTACCGTGGACTCCGCCACATACCGGGTCAGCGCGGTCTGCACGCATCTGGGCGGCGTGCTGTCCTGGAACGACGCGGAGGGCAGCTGGGACTGCCCCCTGCACGGGTCCCGCTTCAGCGCGGACGGCAAGGTGCTGGAAGGCCCCGCCGTCAAGGACCTCGAGGCACGGTAGCCCCCTTGGGACTGACGCCGCCGCACCGGTAGTCTAGTGCGGATGCCTCAGTTGAAACGCCGCGCGGCCGCCCTTGGTACCGCCGCCTTGATGTCCTTGTCCCTGGCCGCCTGCGGCTCCGACTACCCGCTGGGTCCGGCCCAGGAAGCCGCCGCACGGCAGGGCTCCTCCCTGTCGGGCACGCTGACAGGGGCCGGAGCATCATCCCAGAACGCGGCGATGGACGCGTGGGTGGCCGGCTTCGGCCTGCTCCATTCCGACGCGCAGGTCCAGTATTCGCCGGACGGCTCCGGCGCAGGACGCACCGCCTTCCTGGCCGGCGCCGTCGAGTTCGCCGGCTCGGATGCCTACCTGGACGACGAAGAAGTTGACCAGTCGCGCAAGGTGTGCGGCCCCGAGGGCGCCTTCAACGTCCCGTCCTACATCTCCCCCATCACCGTGGCGTTCAACCTTCCGGGCATCACCGAACTGAACCTGGACGCCGAAACCATTGCCAGGATCTTCCAGGGCGAAATCCGGTCTTGGGACGACCCCGCCATCGCGGAGCACAACCCGGGCGTGGAGCTGCCCGATCTTGCGGTCACTCCCGTCAACCGTTCCGAGGACTCCGGCACCACCGAGACCTTCACCGAGTACCTGCACGCCGTGGTCCCAGAGGTCTGGACGCCGGAGCCCAGCGACACCTGGCCCGGAGAATTCGCCGGGGAAAACGCACAGGGTACAACGGGCGTTGTGAGCATGGTCGCCGGCACGGCGGGCGCCGTTACCTATGCGGACGATTCCGCCGTCGGGGATCCCCTGGGCAAGGTTAACCTCAAGGTTGGCCAGGACTATGTCCCGGTGAGCGCAGAAGCGGCAGCGAAGGCGTTGGACGAAGCCACACCCGTCGAGGGGCGGCCGGAATACGACCTGGCCCTGGAAGTGGACCGGACGACTACCGCCGCCGGCGCCTATCCGCTGATGCTGGTCTCCTACCACATCTACTGCACCACGTACGAGGACCAGGAGAAGGTGGACCTGGTCAAGGCGTTCGCTCAGTATGTCCTGAGCCCCGAGGGCCAGAACGACGCGGCGGACTCGGCCAAGAGCGCGCCGCTGTCCGAGGAGCTGTCGAAGCGTGCCGTGGCTTCCGTGGAGCGGATCAGCGCCCGTTCCTGACAGCGGCCGCAGGCCCCGAGTGGCAGATTAGCTGCCGGGACCCCGCCTCCGGTTCTCCCGGTCCTCGGGCTCCCGGACGTCCGGCTCCCGGTTGTAGGCGTTGTCATCCTCGTTCTGGGGGATGTCCGGCTGGGCCGAGGCTGCCGGAGGAAATCCGCCGGCGAAGGTTCCGCCGTAGAACTGCTGGTTGCCCGGCTCGTGCGTTTCCGATCCTCCGGACTCGACGAAGGTCTTGAAGCGCCACAACTCGTTGCGCACCTCCCGGTGGTCCGATCCCAGTCCCGAACCGGCCTTTTCCAGCAGGGAATGCGGCTCCCAATCGAGGTGCACGTGCATCGACGTGGTGTCGGCATCGATGCTCCCGAACGTCACGGTGCCGCTGTGCCTGATTCCGCCTTCGCTCCTCCACACGATCCGCTCTCCGGGCTCGTCCTCGGTCACGGCCGTATCGAATTCGCGCTGCACGCCGCCGACTTTCGTGACCCAATGGTGCGTGGTGTCGGACGTCCGGATCACCGATTTCACGCCGTGCATGAAGGAGGGAAAGTACTCGAAGCGCAGCCACTCGTCATAAACCTTTGCGGCGGGCAGCGAGATCTCGACTGTTTCTTCGATGGTTGCCATGATCATCCTCATTCCGCCGCGGAACGGCGCCGCAGGCACCGCCTTCATGAGTTGCCACCTGCAGTTAACGCTACAGAACGGCCCGGGGCGCGGCAATGAACGGCCACGCCCGCGCGCGCGGGAGGGTTGGCTGCAACCGGGCCCGCGTTCCGGGACGAGAAGGGACGATGTCCTGCATTGGTAGTCTGTGTGGTAAACCACTGCGTTGAAGTTGAGGGGGCGGTATGCCGCGCTGTTTTCCGGAACAGCCCGAGTTCGGCCGGGACCAGCCTGCCGAACGGCAGGTCTGGGAGGCGCTGAAGCGTACCCTGCCGCCGTCCGCCGCCCTGCTGCATTCGGTCGACATCGTCGAAAACGGTGCCGCCCGTCGGATCGATCTGCTCGTTGTCTGGCCCGGCGTCGGCATCGCCGCCATCGAGGTTAGAGGCGGGCAGATCAGCTACGACGCGGGCCAGTGGTACCAGTCCGCCAACGGCCGGCAGCACCGCATCAAGGATCCATTGGTCCACGCTCAGGACGCCCGGCACATGCTCCAGCGCTACCTCGGCTCCCAGTTGGGGCTCAGCCGCAGGGTCCGCTTCGCCCACCTGCTGGCCTTTCCGGACACGCGGCTTCCGCGGCATTGGGACATCCCCGGCCTCAGGCGTTCCATGGTGATCGGCAGCGAGGACCTCAAGTACCCGGACGACACGGTCAGGGAAGCCATCAACTTCTGCGGCGACGGGGACGGCGAAACCGCGCCGGATATCGCCGACCGCATCGTGGCATGGTTGACGCGCCCCCGGCCGGGCGACGGGGCGCTCTCGGCGGCGGCCGAGCACGAAGGCCGCGCCGAGCAGATGACGCGGGACCAATCGGCGATCCTTGATGTCCTGAAGGACCAGCCGCGGGCACGCGTCATCGGCGGCGCGGGCACGGGCAAGACCTGGCTCGCATTGGAACAGGCCCGGCGGTTGGCGCGCGACGGAAAGCGGGTGGCGCTGCTGTGCTCCAGCCGCGGCCTGGCCCGGTACTTCGAGACCGAGACGGCCGGGTGGAAGCCGGCCGAACGCCCGGCACACGTGGGCATGTTCTATGACCTGCCGGTCCGCTGGGCCGCGCACCATCCGCTGGACCCCCGGTTGCTCACCAACCAGTACTACGAGCACTACCTCCCCCGGACACTCAAACGGCTGGCCAAGAACCAGCCGGTCCGCGAACTCTTCGACGCGATCGTCGTGGACGAGGGCCAGGACTTTGGCACGCTGTGGTGGGAGGCCGTCTTGGAGTGCCTGAAGGAACCTGCTGTCGGCGGCCTGTATGTGTTTATGGACGAAGACCAGCGCCTTTTCGGCCGCGACGGCTGGCCGCCGATTGAAGTGCCCCCCTTGGTGCTGAATGAAAACCTGCGGAATACGAAGCAGATCGCGGCGCTCTGCGGCGCGCTGTCCACCGAGCTGGCGATTCCGCGGGGCCTCTCCGGCCCGCGCATCCGGCTGGTGGAGGCGACGGCCGGGAACGTCATCCAGCGGGCCGGCGATGCGGTGGCGCAGCTGGTCGAGCGTGAAGGCTGGGCCCCGCAGCAGGTGGCGCTGCTGACCACAAAGCGCAAGCATCCGGCCCATCAGCAAGCGGTGGACGCACTGGGCTGGCGCGGATACTGGGACGCCTTTTTTGACGACGACGACGTGTTCTACGGCGACGTGCTCGGCTTCAAGGGACTCGAACGCTCGGTGGTGGTCCTGGCGGTCAACGGCTTCGGCGATCCCGAGCGGGCGCGCGAGATGCTCTATACAGGCTTCTCCCGCGCGCGCAGCCTGCTGGTCATCGTGGGCGAAAGATCGGCCATCACAAGGGTGGGCGGCCCCGCCCTGGTCAAGAGGCTGACCCAGACCGAATCCTGGGATCCTGACCAGCAGCAGCAAGACCATTGACTTTCCCGCCGCAGCGGAGCATTCTAAAACTACTTATTCGGTTTTTAGAATTTACCGGAGATTCCCATGGCAACCACCACTCCTGCGCTGCAACGGGTCCGGACCGAGCCCGCCTACGGTGCTTTTTGGATGCTCAGGCTGGGCTTTTCCGTCCTGCCGATTTTGATGGGGCTGGACAAGTTCTTCAATCTGCTCACTGACTGGGAACAGTATCTGGCCCCTTGGGTCGTTAACCTGCTGCCCTTCAGCGCGCACACCGCCATGCTGATCGTCGGCGTGGTGGAAATAGCCGCCGGCATCGTGGTCTGGTTCAAGCCGCGGTACGGCGCCTACATTGTTTCCCTCTGGCTGGCGGGCATCATCGTCAACCTGCTGACGCTGTCGGGGTTCTACGACGTGGCGCTGCGTGACGTCGGCCTGCTGCTGGCGGGACTGACACTGGCTCGGCTGGCCACCCAGTACGATCCGGCGTGGCACCGCCGTCGCTGATCAATCCCTGCCCGCGCCCGCCTTCAGTGCCCGGTGAAGGCGGGCGCCTCCTTGGCCAGGAAGGCATCCCGGCCGATGCGCGAGTCTTCAGTGGTGAAGGCCTGCCCGAAGGCCCGGCGCTCCACCTGCAGCCCGTCGGCGGTGGGACGGCCCAGCGCCGCATCGACCGTTCGTTTCGCGTTTGCGACGGCGGCGGGGGACTTTGCGGAGATCTCCCGGCAGGTGGCGGCGGCGGCGTCGAGCATGTCGTCCTTGCTGGCGAAGACGGCGTTGGCCAGCCCGATCCGCAGGGCTTCCTCGGCGCCGATGCTGCGGCCCGTGAAAATCAGTTCCCTGGCCATTCCGGGGCCGACCCGCTGCGGCAGCCGGACCGTCCCGCCGAAGCCCGGAATGAGGCCCAGGCCGACTTCCGGCAGGCCGAACTTCGCGTTGGCCGTCGCGTAGATGAAGTCGCAGGCCAACGCCAATTCCAAGCCTCCGCCCAGGGCAAACCCGTTGACGCAGGCGATCACCGGAAGGTCCAGGGTCTCCAGCAACCGGGTCAGGTCCTGCATGGCGGCGCTGTGTGCTTCCGCTTCGGCCGGCCCCATGGAGGCCAGTTCCCGGATGTCGGCGCCGGCCGCGAAGGCCTTCCCGCCGGCACCCGTGATCAGGATGCTCCGAACTTCCCGGCCTTCCGGCGAACGGATGTCCGTGACGAACTGTGCCAGGTCTGCCACGACCTGGGTGTTCAGGGAGTTGAGCGACTCGGGACGGTTGATGACGACGGTGGCCAATTCGCCGAGGCATTCAAGCTGAATCGTTTCGTAAGTCTTTTCCACAGCCCCACTATGCCACGCCGGGCCCCCAGAATCGGACGTGGTCATCCCCCCAGCAGGGCGACCACGTCGGCCACCTGCCGGTGTCCCCCGGCCACCGACCAGCGGTAGCCGTCGACCTCCAGGACGGCGGTGGAACCTCCGGCCGCTTCGACCAGGGTCTTGCCCGGAAGCCAGTCCCAGTCCGGCAGCCCCTGTTGGTACCAGACGCCGAAAATCCCGGCGGATGTTGCAGCCAGCTCACACGACGCCGACCCCCAGGTACGGTAGGTGGCCGAACCGAGGAGGGCGCGCAGGTACGGCTCGCCCGCTGCGTCGTCGCGCAAATACGTGTGGTGCAGGTACGCCGCCGCGCAGCTGGCTGCCAAGGGAGCGCTGGCGATTTCGCCCACGCGCAAGCCGTTCCGGGTGGTGGGCAGGTCGCGTCCGCCGATCCACAGGACGTCCTCGGCGGGGTGGTAGACCGCCGCCAGCCGGCTTCCCGCTCCATCCGTCAGCGCCAGCGCGGAGCACCAGTAGTGCCCGCCGGTGAAGAAGTTGTAGGTGCCGTCCACCGGGTCGATGACCCAGGTACGGCCCGAGGTTCCCTCGTGGCTGGAGCCTTCCTCGCCCAGGATCGCGTCCTCCGGCCGCAGTTCGCGCAGCGTATCGACTACCAGTTTCTCCGCGGCGTGGTCGGCGGCGGTGACGACGTCGGAGATGCTGGTCTTCTCCTCGAACGTGGTCACCCCCGACCGCATGCCGTTGGCCAGCGTTCCGGCGGCGCGCACCAGCCAGGCCGCGAGTTCGGTGTCGTCCAGATGGTCAGGGCTGCTCACGGTCATATCTGAAGCCTAGCCAACGGCGGGGCGAACGCGGCATGCAGGGGCAGTTGCTACCGGCGGCCCCGCCGCGGCCCGCGGCCCTTCGGGGTGCGGCCG
>NZ_JBNHGF010000017.1:0-19460 GCF_059091005.1 Arthrobacter sp. Y3223164 | reverse complement strand
GGCTTCCCGGCCGTAGAAGCCCGGCCGCGGGTCGTGCCGAGGCGCCGCGTAACGGCCGGGGCTTCCCGGCGTGGAGAATCCCGGCCGCGGGTCGTGCCAAGGCGCGGGTAACGGCCACTCGGGCGCTCCTTTGCACGGCTGAGACTACACTTTCGGCCGGTCGTCACACAGCAAAGGTCACGAAATGGTAACGATAAAAGCGCGCCCGGACGCCGCCATCGTCATGCCGCCGGAGGGCAACTGGCACAAGGGATTCGGCGGTATGCGACCTTGGCGGCAGGGGCGGCGAAAGCGTCCGAACCGCTGTCAAGTCGGCAGGTTTCGAGTTGATAACGGCTCTGATCTCGTTACGTTTGAAGGGATGGTTGAAGAACTAGCAGAAACCCAGACCAGACCGAGGATCGAAGCAAGCTTCCGTAAACCAACCCTGAACGACGGGCAGTCCCTGTGGCGCATGGCCAGGGATTCCCAGGTCTTGGACCTGAACTCGTCCTACTCCTACCTGCTGTGGACCCGCGACTTCGCCGAGACGTCGATCATCGCCACGGTGGACGGCGAGCCGGCCGGTTTCATCACCGGCTACATGCGCCCCGACGAACCGGGCACCTTGATGGTGTGGCAGGTGGCCGTGGACCGGCGGTTCCGCGGCCGCAGGCTGGCGGCGGACATGCTGGACCGTCTGGCCTGGCAAGTCCTGGCCGAGCGGGTGGAAACCACCATCACGGCGGACAACGAGGCCTCCGTCCGGCTGTTTGCCGGCTTTGCGTCGCGCCGGGAGGCGCCAATGGAACGCGAACCGCTCTTCACCGAAGAGCTGTACCCGGACGGGCACGACACCGAGTACCTGTTCCGGATCGGGCCGCTCAATTAAATCCCGCCGGCCCCGCGGCCGGCCAAGCACAACCTCCACCAACGCACATCCGCATGAAGCGACCTGCGGCTGCTGTGGCGCTGTCCCCTACCCGGGCCCGCCCGCTGCCGCACTGAGGAAGGAAGCGTATTCCATGACTGACATTTTCGAGACCCTCGAGTCCGAGGTCCGCGGCTACTGCCGCAGCTGGCCCGCCGTGTTCACCCGCGCCGAGGGCAGCACCATGACCGCCGAGGACGGGACCACCTACCGGGATTTCTTCTCCGGCGCCGGGGCGCTCAACTACGGCCACAACAACCCGAAGCTGCTGCAGCCGCTGCTGGAGTACCTGGCCAGCGGCGCCGTCGTGCACTCGCTGGACATGAAGACCCCGGCCAAGCGCACGTTCCTGGAGACCTTCCGGGAGGTCATCCTCGAGCCGCGGAACCTCGACTACAAGGTGATGTTCCCCGGCCCCACCGGCACCAACACCGTTGAGGCCGCCCTGAAGCTGGCCCGCAAGGTGACGGGCCGCCAGCACATCCTCTCCTTCACCAACGCGTTCCACGGCATGACGCTCGGTTCGTTGTCGGTGACCGGAAACTCGATGAAGCGCCGGGGCGCGGGCATCCCGCTGACCAACAGCTCCAAAATCCCCTACGACGACTACTTCTCCGGCGAAACCGCAGACTTCCTGTGGCTGGAGCGCGTGCTGGAGGACAGCGGCTCGGGCGTGGACAAGCCGGCGGGCATCATCGTGGAGACCGTCCAGGGCGAAGGCGGCCTCAACGCCGCCCGCGCCGGCTGGCTGCGCGGCCTGGCCGACCTGTGCAAGAAGCACGAGATCCTGCTGATCGTCGACGATGTACAGGCCGGCTGCGGCCGCACCGGAACGTTCTTCAGCTTCGAGGAAGCCGGCATTACCCCGGACATCGTCTGCCTGTCCAAGTCCATCTCCGGCTACGGCCTGCCGATGGCGCTGACCCTGTTCCGCCCGGAGCTGGACGTCTGGGGAGCCGGCGAGCACAACGGCACCTTCCGCGGGCACAACCCGGCGTTCGTGACGGCCACGGCGGCGCTGGAGACCTACTGGCGGACCGGCGAGTTCCAGAAACAGATCCAGGCCCGGGCCGTGCAGCTGCACGAGGGGCTGGAGCGGATCGCCGGTCTGGTGGAGGGCGCCAGCGTGCGCGGCCGCGGCCTGCTCGCCGGGGTGAAGTTCCCGGAGAACGAAACCGCCGGCAAGATCGCCGCCGAGGCCTACGACAACGGGCTGCTGGTGGAAACATCCGGCCCCGAGGGCGAAGTGGTGAAGCTGATGCCGGCCCTGACCATCAGCGCCGCCGAACTGGACCGCGGCCTGGACATCCTGATCGACGCGACCCGCGCCGTTACCGCGGTGCCGGAACTGGTCGGAGCCCTCTAGCCCCGCGCACCCCCAACGAAACTTCCTGACTTCCTATCCGAGGAGTACCGATGCTTGTTACCAACCTGAACGACCTGAACGACACCGACCGCGACGTTAAGTCCGAGACCTGGCGGAGCCGGCGCATGGTGCTGGCGGGAGAGGGCGTGGGCTTTTCCTTCCACGACACGGTGATCTACGCGGGCACCACCTCCACGTTCCACTACGCCAACCACATCGAGGCCGTCTACTGCGTCCAGGGCGAGGGCACGCTGACCAACGAGGTCACCGGCGAAGTCCACGACCTGCGCGACGGGACCATGTACCTGCTGGACGGGCACGAGAAGCACACCGTCCGCGCCACCACCGAACTGCGCATGGCCTGCGTGTTCAACCCGCCGGTCACCGGCCGGGAAGTCCACGACGAGAACGGCGTGTACCCGCTTATCGAGGCCGAGCCGGCTAACTGAGTCCGGCAGGTGCGCCCGGACTGCATCGGCACCCGGGGGGTCACCCCCGGCCGCCGGTAGCACCGGAATGCCGTCACTGAACTGACGGCAGACGACGACGGCGGTGGCCCGCCTTCCGCAGCAAACCTGCGGACGGTGGGCCACCGCTTTTGCATGCCCGAGGTGTTGCCGGAAGCCTGGTTCTAGCCGGCCGGTTGCGGGAGATCGTCGGGGAGATCGCCGTGGCGGGCGTGGCGGAAATCGGACACCGCCAGTCCTGCCGCCACCACCACAAAGCAGGCCGCCGCCACCCAGATGATCGGCGCGTAGCTCCACGCATCGGCGGCTAAACCACCTAGCGGGGCCCCAATAACGATCATCGCGCGGTTCATGGACCGTGTTGTGGTGTTCATTCGCGCTTGGAGCCGGTCCGGTGTGACGGCTTGCCGGTAGCCCATCTCGTTGGCGTTCTCGGCACCCATGGCGAGGCCGCACAGCAATTGTCCGACGGCGACGATGGAGATGGCCTGGCCGGGTTCGTCCATGAATGAGGCCGTCGCGATGATCGTCCAGGAGACAGCCATCGAAGCCCGGCAGGCGATCACCACGCGGCCGGCTCCCCAAGACAGGCCCCACCTGCTGGAGAATGACGCACCAATCAGGGCCCCTACTCCGGCGCAGGCCAGCACCGCACCGAATTCGAAGGGGCCGAGGCCCAGGCCAAGCAGCGCATAGGGAACGAAGACGGTCACCAGCACGCCGTTGGCAAGGAACCAGCCGTGTGTTGAAAGAGTCAGCGGCCCGAGCATCCGATGCCGGTAGGTGAAGCGCAGACCTTCGGCGATGTCGGCCCACAGGCTCTGCCTGCCA
Organism: Arthrobacter sp. Y3223164; assembly: GCF_059091005.1. Lineage (NCBI taxonomy): Bacteria > Bacillati > Actinomycetota > Actinomycetes > Micrococcales > Micrococcaceae > Arthrobacter > Arthrobacter sp. Y3223164. The sequence goes on along the minus strand of NZ_JBNHGF010000017.1, from coordinate 15,886 downwards.
GTGGTGGCGGGTGGGGCCGGTTCGGGAGTCTTCAACAGACTCACCACAAGTGCCGAGTAGAGATAAGTCATCGAGTTCACCAGAACCGCCAGTGGGGGTCCCAGCAGAGCGACCAGTCCGCCGGCCAAGGCCGGTCCCGATGCCTGGGCCACGGATGCACTCTGGTCCAGCCGGGCGTTGGCCGGGAGCAGTGCATGTTGTGGAACCAACCGCGGCAGGAACGATTGCGATGCAGAGTCATTGAGCAGCGACAGTACGCCGAAGCCGGCCACGAAGGCGATCAGGACCGGCAACTCCAGACGGTCCAGCAACCAGAGCAGCGGAATGAGGCCCAGCAGCAGCCCGCGGCCCAGGTCCGTGCCGATGAGTACCGGCCGACGTCGGCCCCGTTCCATCAGCGCCCCGACCAGCAGGCCCAGCACGGCGTACGGCAGCCAGCGCGCGGCGTTAACCAGGCCCACTTCCACAGCCGTCCCGCCGAGCGTCAGGACCACCAGTACCTGCAGGGCCACCGTGGTGAAATACGCCCCGAACTCGGAGACGGTCTCGGCGGTCCACCACGCGAAGAAGCCGGGGAGCCGGAAGACGTCCTTGCCGCGGCCTTCGGGGGTCATTTAAACAGTCTGCCAGCGCCGCCGACGGGCTCGCCAAAGGACCCGCCGATCTCAGCTTCCGTCAGCCAGAATAGACAACGACGGCGGTGGCCCGCCTTCGGCTGGAATCCTGCGGAAGGTGGGCCACCGTCACGTCCGGTCGCTGCCGGAATCGAGTGTGCTCTCGCGCAGGATCAGCCTGGCGGAAAGCTTTGCCGGAATACCGGACTCCCCGAGCATTTTCCGGGACAGATGGCTGACCGCGGCCGCCGCGATGAGCTCCGGTTCCAGATCGATGGCGCTGATCGCGGGGCTGCTGTTGCGCGACTGTTCTGAATCCGAACCGGCGATCAGCTGGACCTGCCCGGGCACGGCGATGCCCCGCGCCGCCAGTTCCTCCAGGGCGCCGCGCGCGTGCCGCCCGGTCAGGCAGTAGACAGCGTCCGGCATTGCCTCGCCGGCGTCCAGCAGTTCCTGCATGGCGGCCCTGCCGCCGTCGACGCCGTCGGACTCCGGCCGGATGGCGATGCGTGGCTTCATCCCGTGACGCGCTGCCCAGCTGCGGTAGGCCGCCGTGGAGTCGAGGTTCCAGGCGTTGCGGTCCATGCCTGTGATGAGGCAGATGGAGCGTGCCCCGGATCGGTGGAACCTGGACAGCACTGCCTCCGTCTCTTCCGAGTCGTGGGAACCGACCCAATCGAGAAAGTCGGGCCGTGCAGGATCGCGTCCAATGGTGACGAAAGGAGCGGCCAGCCCCATTAACAGGTCGATGACCGGATCCTCCTCGAGCGGATCGTCAATGATGTAGCCGTCCAGCGACAAGGCGAGCGGGGAGCGCGGCAACCGCGTCAGGTCCCGGACGAGCATGACGCTCAGCCCGCGCTCCAGGCACTCCACGGCAACGGCCCCGGAGAGCCTGGTGAAGTAGTCCACGCCGTGCGGGCGATACGTTCCGAGCGAATCCAGCGGCCGGAGCATGAGTCCAATGACCCCGATCGGGCTGTTGCGCAGTCCCCGCGCCATCGGATCGGGCTGGTACCCCAGCCTTTCGGCCGTCTGCCGCACGCGCTCGCGGGTTTCGGCCGACAGCGTGCCCTTGTTGTTCAGGCTGTGTGAGACGGCGGTGATGGACACGCCGGCTTCCTGGGCCACATCGTGGATGGTGACTCGCCGGCGCATCGTCCGCCCTCCGTGATTGAAGTCATAACGGTTGCATAACAGAACAACTAAAACGTTATATAAAAGGTTTTATCCCCGTAGCTTACTGGAATACGCAGAGCAAGCGTCCCATCGGAACCACACACTGTGAAGCAAAGGGGATTGCAGGATGAAGAAAGTCACGCTGGCCACGTCGGTGGCCCTCGCGATGCTGCTGACCGCGTGCAGCAACGGCGGCGGCGGAGCGGCCGCGCCGGATGCGGAGGCAGGCAGCGGCCTGGGGGAACTGCAGACCACCACCGAACCGGCGGCGGGCGAACTGGATACCGTCACCTGGAACCTGCCGTTCGGCGAACCGGCGTCACTGGATCCAATCAAGGCCTTCAACTACCCGGAAAACACCGTCGTGGCCAACCTGTGCGAAGGCCTGATGGTGATGGAACCGGACTACACAATTGCACCCAACCTTGCCGAATCGTTCGAGAACGTCGACGGCAAGACGTACATCTACCAGCTGCGGGATGACGTGACCTTCTGGGACGGCACGCGGATGACCGCCCAGGACGTGGTCTTCAGCCTGAACCGGCACCTGGATCCTGACGAGGGCAGCTACTGGGCCAGCGACGCGGTCAGCGGCAACGTCGAATCGATCAAGGCCACGGGCGAGTACGAAGTGACCGTGAGCCTGAGCTCTCCGGACGTCACGTTCAACTCTTACATGGCCACACCGCTGGGCGTCATCGTGCAGGAGGCACAGCGCAAAGAGGCAGGCGAAGCGTTCGGCACGCCGCAGGAGGGCGTGATGTGTACCGGGCCCTTCTCGGTTGACCAGTGGAACAGCGGCCAGAGCATCTCCCTGGCCAAGAACGATGCTTACTGGAACAGCGACCGCATGCCCAAGGTGCAGAACCTCGACATCCAGTTCATCGTCGACCCCGCGGCCATCACCAACGCGCTAGCGTCCGGAGCAGTGGACGGGTCCTACGACGTCCCGCTCAGCGCGGTACCGCAACTTCAGTCTGCGACCAACGGCGAGCTGATTCTCGGCAAGTCCCTGCAGCTCTCGGCCATCATCGCCACAGGCGACGGCCCGCTGGGCGATCCTGCTGTGCGGAAGGCACTGTGGACCGCCGCGAACACATCGGCGTTGGCGGAGACGGTGTACGAGGGCACGGCCATGCCGTCCCGGTCCCTGATTCCCGACGGCGGCTGGTCTTACGGCGACGACGTCTTCAGCGCAGCGCGCGAAAAACTGCCGCCGGTTGAAGCGAACGTCGAGGAGGCCAAGAAAATCCTCGCGGAGGCAGAAGCCGACCTGAGCGAGCCGATCACCATCGTGTACCCGAGCGAACGGTCCTTCTACGCGGACATCATTTCCGAATTGGCGCGTGCCGGCCAGGAAATCGGGCTGACGGTCAAGCCCCAGGGCGTGCCGAGCGCACAATTCGGCGCCTTCTTCTCGGATCCCGAGGCCCGTGCCGGGCACGGCGCCTTCGTCACCACCAATTACATGGACGTTCCGGATCCCCTGGTGTTCCTGCGCACCATTGTGAAGGAAGGCGGGTCGCAGAACTTCTCCGACTACAGCAACCCGGAGATTGAGAAACTCATCGCCGAGGCGGAGGTTCTGACCGACGACACGGAGCGTGCCGCGAAGGTCGCCGAAATCGAGGCGTTGGCCATGGCCGACCTGCCCTGGCTGCCCATCGTCGATCCGGCAGGACGGCTCTTCCTGAATGAGCGGGTGACGGGCGTACCGGCGTCCTTCGTCTATCTCTACTACCCCTGGGGTGCGGACCTGGGCGCCGCGGAGTAACGAAAAAGCCGTCATGATCTATATCGTCAAAAGGCTCTTGGCACTGGGAACGATCCTGTTGGCCTCCAGCTTTGCGGTCTTTGGCGGACTGTACCTTGCACCAGGAAGCCCCGAGCAGTTCCTGGTGCAAGGCCGGACCGTGACGCCGGAGGTACTGGCATCCATCAGGGCGCAGTACTCCCTGGACGACCCGTTTCTGGTCCGCTACTTCAACTGGCTGTGGGGTGTTGTCCAGGGGGACTTCGGCCAGTCGCTGGCCAACCGCCAGGAAGTCGCCGATCTCATCGCGGGCCGCTTGCCCACCACACTGTCCCTCACCCTCTACGCCGCGCTGATCATCGTGATTGGCGGCATCGGACTCGGTTGCCTGGCCGGACTTCGGCCGGGCTGGCTGGAGAACGTGGTGCTTTTCGGATCGAATCTCGGCTTTGCCGTACCGACATTCTTCGCGGCACTGCTGCTGATGAGTGTCTTCGGGGTCATGCTCGGCTGGTTTCCGGTCTTCGGCTCCGGCGAGGGCCTGGCCGGCAGGCTCCATCACCTGACCCTGCCGGCGTTGGCGTTGGCGCTTCCCTCGCTGGCGGTGGTCGCGCGCATTACCCGCACCGCGGTTAAGGAAGAGCGCGAGTCCGAGCACGCCCAGACGGCGCGGTCCCGGGGAGTGCTGGAACGGATCGTCATACGGCGCCACGTCCTGCGCAATTCGATGCTTCCCGTATCAACGGTTTCCGGCGTCCACGTCGCCGCCTTGCTGGCCGGCGCCTTCGTGGTCGAGTACGCGTTCACACTCGACGGCATCGGCGCACTGCTGGTGGCGGCCGTGCAGCAGAAGGACTTCGCGGTGGTGCAGGCAGTGTCGTTGATCATGGTCGTGGCCTTCGGCCTCATCAACCTGGCCGTCGACTTGCTCTATGTCGTGATCGATCCGAGGGTGCGTTTGGGGGCGGCGTCATGAGCACGCTGGAAGAAACCGGACGCTCCGGGGCACTGAAGCGGAGCCCGTCACGGAAGAGCCGGTTGAAGCCGGATGTCCTGACGGCCATCTGCCTGGGCTGGGTGGTGCTGATTGGACTGTTCGCCCTGATCGGGCCGGCCCTCACACCGTTCGATCCGACGGCCGGCAACGTCGTGGAGCGCTATCTTCCTCCCGGGACCGAGCATTGGCTCGGAACGGACCAGGCCGGACGGGATCTGTTCTCCCGGCTCGCCACCGGCGCCCGCTCCAGCATTCTCGCCGCCCTCGCCGTCGCCGTGCTCACCGCCGTGATGGGCGGCACCCTTGCCCTGGTCGCCGTCTGGTTCGGCGGCTGGGTGGACAACCTCATCAGCAGGGTCCTGGATTTTCTGTTCGCGTTTCCAAACCTGCTGCTGGCCGTGCTGGCGGTGGCGGTGTTCGGCGCGAGAGTGGAGACCGCCGTGATTGCCCTGGCGATCGGCTTCACCCCGTATACCGCCCGGGTGATCCGCAGCGTGGCCCTGCGCGAGCGGAATCTGCCGTATGTGAAATCGGCGGAGCTGCAGGGTATCTCCGGGTTTTCCATCACCGTGCGGCACCTGCTGCCGAACGTGAAACAGCAGGTCATGACGGGAATGAGCATCAACTTCGGCTACGGCATGATCGACCTCGCCGCCCTGTCCTACCTCGGCTTTGGCGTGCAACCGCCCGACGCGGACTGGGGCCTCATGGTTTCCTCCGGCCAGTCCTCACTTCTGGCCGGCTACCCGCAAGAGAGCCTCTACGCAGGCCTGCTCATTGTGCTGACCGTTGCCGCGCTGGGATTCCTGGGCGAAAAGCTCGGCGGGCGCCGGGCAGCAGGGAGGATCTAATGCTCGAACTGTCGAACGTCACCGTGAAGATCGGGCCGGAGCACCGCCGGACGACGCTGCTGTCCGATATCAACATCGTGGTGGAGAAGGGCGAGTCCGTCGGCCTGGTGGGGGAGTCCGGCTCTGGAAAATCGATGACCATGCGGACGATCCTCCAGACCCTGCCGCCGCGGACGGACATTGCCGGCAGGGTCCTCTACAAGGGGGAGGACACGCTGGCGTACTCCGGCGAGCGGCTCCGCGCCTTCCGGGCCGGTGCCGTCTCGATGATCTCCCAGAATCCGCAGGCCGCCCTGAATCCGGTGCTGCCGGTCAGCAAATTCCTGGTGGAAGGCATCCAAGCCGCCAGGCCTGCAGCGACCGCCCAGGAAGCCCTGCGGCTTTCCGGGGACGTGCTCGAGCAGGTGGGCATCCACAACGTCGCCCGCTGCCTGCGTTCCTACCCGCACCAGCTCTCCGGCGGCATGCTCCAGCGGGTCGTCATTGCCGGCGCGGTGGCCAGGGGCACCGAGCTGCTGCTGGCGGACGAACCGACCACGGCGCTCGATGTCACGACGCAGTCCGACGTCATGGCCATCCTGGACGAGGCTCGGACCGAGGCAGGCATGGCGATGATCTTCGTGACCCACGACCTGGACCTGGCCGCGGCGGCGTGCGACCGTATCGCCGTCATGTCGGGCGGCCGGATCGTCGAATCCGGCCCCGCAGACCGGGTGCTGAACCGGCCGGAACACGAATACACCCGGAAGCTGGTCGCGGCCAAGCCCAGCCTGGATCACCGCATCGACGCCGGGACAGGCGACGACCCCCAAACGCAGGCCGGACCTCGTGCCGGGACAAACGTGCCCGGTCCACCAAGCCGCGAGGCATCCCGAGAGGTGAAGCAATGACCGGCGTGCAGACGCAGCCCACGGCCCCCGCCGTCGTCATAAGCAAACTCAACAAGAAGTTCACCGTTGGTTCCGGCCGTAACCGCACGCACGTCCACGCCGTCAAAGACGCGTCCCTGGCCATCGAGCGCGGACACTGCCTGGCCGTGGTGGGGGAATCGGGTTCGGGAAAGAGCACGTTGGCCAGGATGCTCGTGGGGCTGGAAACCCCGGACAGCGGGTCCGTCTTCCTCAACGGCAAACCGGTCAGCCCGCGGACCAGCCGCCGAATCCGGCGGGAACGGTCAAAGGACGTCCAAATGGTCTTCCAAGACCCGCAGGGGTCGTTGAACCGCCGGCTGCCGGTCTCCGAGGCGGTTGCCGAGGTGTTGAAGGCCCACACCTCCCTGGACCCGGCAGCACGACGCAGGCGCTGCCTCGAGTTGTTCCGGGAAGTCGGATTGACCGAAACCCACATGTCCGCGCTCCCGGACGAACTCTCCGGCGGGCAGAAGCAGCGCGTGGCCATAGCGCGGGCGCTGGCGGCATCGCCGGGGGTCATCGTGCTCGACGAGGCCGTCTCCGCGCTGGACGTCACCGTCCAGGCGCAAATCCTGCGGATGCTCGAACAGCTGCGGCGGGAAAAACAGCTGACCTATCTCTTCATCACGCATGACCTGGCGGTGGCACGCCAGATAGCCCACTCCATCGTGGTGATGCGCCGCGGGGTCATCGTCGAAGCCGGCACTGCCGACCAGATCCTCGACAGCCCGGCACACCCGTACACCCGACGGTTGATCGACAGCGCGCCGCGGCCCGGCTGGAAGCCGCGGCGCCGCGACAGCGCGACATTGGATGAGGAGCACGACATTGACTGACCCCGCAGGCACGATCCCGCAGGTGCTGACGCTTCGAGGCGGGGACCCCCGCCAGCTGGGCGTGCAGCGCGGCACCGAAGGACGCAGCGGTATCGCCGGCTGCTGGGACGTTTACCGCCAACTGTTCGAGGCCCACGGCATCAGCGAAACCGTCGTGGAGCGGGAAGCCACCCGCAGCCTGGCCGCCACTGAAGCCTGGGCGACGCACCTCGCGGCCGAGATCCGCGGCACCGCGGAGGGAGCGGGCCTGCCCGTCTGGAAGGTCAGCGCCCTTAATGCCCGGACCGAAATCCTGTCCCTCTCGGAACGGGCCCGGCCGGGGGAGTGTTCTACCGTCGTCAGCGCCGGAGCCCGGCCTTTCTCCTTGCAGACCTGGGACTGGCACGAAGAACTCGCCGCCGCCTGGCACTTGCAGTCGGTTGAAACCAGCCAGGGCCGGTTCGTGGGACTGACGGAGTACGGAATCCTCGCCAAGATCGGCCTGAACGACGCCGGCGTCGGCGTGCACCTGAACGTGCTGGGTCACAGGCAGGACAGTCCGGGGGCGGTGCCCGTCCACATCGCAGCCGCGCAGGTACTGCACGCGGCAGCTTCGCTGGACGAGGCCGTGGACATACTCCTCGACGCACCGGTCAAGACTTCCAGCGCCATCACCGTGGTCACCAGGGCCGGCGCAGCAATCGTGGAGCTCAGCCCCGAGGGGGCCGAGGTGATCAAGCCGACCGGCGGTCACCTGCTGCACACCAACCATTTCCTGGCCCCAAGGCTGGCGAAGGGGGAGAAGACCGAGCTGTACCAGCCGGACTCCCAGCAGCGGATCGACTTGCTGGACAGGCGGGTCAGCGCTGCGTTCCAGCCCCGTCAGCCGCAGGATCTCGTGCCCTACCTGTGCTCGGTTCCCGGTGACGGGGCCGAACTGTGCTGCGTGCCGACCCCGGGTGCCGGCCTGGGCTCCCGCTGGGCGACCCTGGCAACCGTGGGCATTGACCCGGCGGCCGGCACCCTGCTCGCGTCACCGGGCGCGCCCACCGACGTGACGACGAACAGCTGGTTCCGCCTGAGTCCCGAGCCTGCCGGCAGCAACAGCCAAGACACCCCCAAGGGAGCATGATGCGGATTCTGTGTATTGGAGCAGGCGGAGTGGGCGGCGCCGCCGCAGGCATTGCCGCCCGGCGGGAATTCTTTGAGGCCTTCGTTTTGGCGGACTACGACCCGGCACGGGCCCGCGCCGTAGTCGAGGCGCTGCCGGAGGGCCGGCGCGGACGGTTCAGCGCGATTGCCCTGGACGCGTCAAGCAGGGAGGCCGTTGCCGGTGCCATCAGGGACCACGGCATCACCCACGTGCTCAACGCCGTTGACCCCCGTTTCGTCATGCCGGTCTTCGAGGGTGCCGCGGACGCCGGAGCCACCTATCTGGACATGGCAATGTCACTGTCCACGCCGCACCCGGAACGACCCTATGAGCTCACCGGCGTCAAGCTGGGGGACCAGCAGTTCGAGCGGGCCGCTGAGTGGGAGGAAGCCGGGCGGCTGGCTCTGGTCGGGATAGGCGTGGAACCGGGACTCTCCGACGTCCTGGCCCGGTACGCCCAGGACTACCTGTTCTCCGTCATCGACGAGATCGGCGTCCGCGACGGCGCCAACCTGAAGGTCGAGGGATACGATTTCGCGCCGTCCTTCTCCATTTGGACCACCATCGAGGAATGCCTCAACCCGCCGGTGATCTATTCCGCCGAGACCGGTTGGAGCACCACAGAGCCCTTCAGCGACCCCGAAGTCTTCGATTTTCCCGAAGGCATCGGCCCCGTGGAGTGCGTCAACGTGGAACACGAGGAAGTCCTGCTGATGCCCCGGTGGCTGGATGCCGGCAAGGTCAATTTCAAGTACGGGCTGGGCGATGAATTCATCGAGGTGCTCAAGGTCCTGCACAAGCTGGGCCTCGATTCCACCACGCCGGTCAACGTCAAGGGAACATCCGTGAGCCCGCGGGACGTCGTGGCCGCCTGCCTGCCGGATCCGGCCACGCTCGGGCCCAGGATCACCGGCAAGACATGCGCAGGCGTCCTGGTGACAGGCAAGGACAAGGACGGCGCCCCGCGGCGGACCTACCTTTACCATGTCGCCGACAACGCCGACACCATGGCCGAATACGGCAGCCAGTGCGTGGTGTGGCAGACGGCGCTGAACCCGATCATCGCCCTGGAACTCCTGGCCTCGGGCGTCTGGAGCGGAGCCGGCGTCCTGGGCCCGGAGGCGTTCGACGCCAAACCCTTCCTGGACCTGATGTCGGCGCCCGCACCCGAGGGCTACGGTTCCCCGTGGGGGATGCGGGAGGAAGCGGTATAGGAGTTCTACATGCCGGCCGCAGGTGAATCCGTTAGAGACGGGGAATTACCCGCCCGGTTTGGGACAAGTCCATGGGCAACGTCCGTGATCCGCGGCGGCGTGCATGCATCGGCGAGAGGGATGGCAGAATGCAGTAACGGCAGCAGTCAAAGGGGACGGGGCATACCGTATGGCAACAAACTCACGGACCGAGCCAAAGCGGAGCGTGCTCAAGGAAAAGTCGGCCATGTGGACTGCAATCCTGATCTGGGTCTCCGCTGCGGCGGCGCTCGTGTTGCTGTTCGCCCAGGCGCAGGAAGAATCCCTCCTGCGATGGATAGTGTGGCCTTTGCTGGCAGCTTCGTTCGCCTACATTTTCCTGTGGATTCCACGCCTTGCCTATGATGACGACTCCGTTCTCATCACCAATAGCTTTCGGTCCCACGCCATTCCCTTTGCCGTCGTTGATGACGTCAGCGTACGCAGTGCCGTGAGGATCAGGACCGGGGCCAAGACCTACACAAGCTGGGGTGCACCCTTTCCTCAAAATGCGCGGGCCGCCGGCAACCAGCACAGTGCGTCAGTGGGACCGGCCACGATAACCCCATGGGACCGAACTACCTCTTCGGGTCAACGGCAGGGGCTGGAGCAGCATCCGCTCGTCCGCCTGTGGACAAGATCCAGGTCCAGCCTCCCGAATTCCGAACCGCCACCGGGACCCGCAGTCGTCACCAGTTGGAACAAATCGGCCGTTGCGATGGCTGTCCTGTGCGTCCTCTTGATCTGCGGACAGCAGGCCGCGCTCTTGGCGCTCTACAGCTGAGAGCAGTACTTACCACCCTGTCCACCCCGTCACGATTCCGCCTCTCACCGTCATTCAGCTCGATCACAGTGGCAGAATGCATTAACTGCTGCCGATCGAAGGGGACCGCGTGGCCATCAAGGACAAACTGGCAGGCGCACGGCGCAAGCTGAAACGGATTGCCGCGCGCGCGGGGCAGTTTCGCGTGCGCGAGAGTGACTCCGGGCCGACGGCCAGTGCGCAGACCGCGCGGGTGGCCGTGGTGATCCCGGTATTCAACGCGTTGCCCTACCTGAGGGAGCTGCTGGAATCGCTGGTTGCACAGGACCTGGACTCGGCGCTCTTCGAGGTGATCGCCGTGGACGACGGCTCCACCGACGGCGGAGGCAAGCTGCTGGACGAGTACGCCGCGCGGCATCCGAACTGGCGGGTCATCCATCAACAGAACAGCGGCTGGCCGGGAAAGCCCCGCAACGTAGGGATCGCCGCCAGCAGTTCCGATTACGTCTTCTTCTGCGATGCGGACGACAAGCTGGGGCCCGAAGCACTGCGCCGGATGGTCGACTTTGCCGACAAGTACCAGGTCGACGTGCTGGCCCCGCGCATGGTCGGAATCGGCGGCCGACGCGTGCAGTCTTCGCTCTTCACCGAGACCGTGCCGGACGTGCCCGTGCGCAAAATCCTGGGCACGCTCTCACCGCAAAAGCTGATCCGGCGTGAGCTGCTGGACACACACGGCATCCGCTTCCCGGAGGGCAAAGTCCGGTTGGAAGACGGCATGATGCTCACCCGCTGCTACCTGGCCTCCCGGAGGAACGCGATCGCGGCCGACTACGACTATTACTTCATCCGCACCCGCGACGACGGAACCAACATCAGCTCCGAGCGCGCCATCCCGGAGGGGTACACCGGATCCGTCGCCGAAATCGCGCGGATCATCCGGGAGAACCATCCGGACCCTGAACATGCTGAGCTGCTGGTGCTGGACCTGTACCGGCGCAAACTCCTTCGCTTCTACGTGCCCGACCGCTACCGGTCGATGGCGCCGGGCACGCGGCAGCGGTGGGTGGCGGCCCATGCCGCCTTCGTGGACCAACACATTCCGGAACGGCTGGAGGAGCAGCTGTCATTTCCTTACCGGCAGCGCTCGCAGCTGGTCCGGGCACGGGATGCGGAAGGCCTGCTCAAGCTGGCCGCCACCGAGGAAGCGCTGAAACCGACGCCGCGGGCCCTGCAGCCCCGGCTCGACGGGGAGTCCGTGTCGTTCGGGTTGGTGTTCGAACCGGCGGCGGAGTACGAATCGGTCCGGCTCGTGGCACGCGCCCGCGGGACAGACGCCGAGCTCGGCTTTGACGTCAGGGACGACGGCGGCGGCTACCGTGCCGTCCTGCCCCGGAGCGAACTGGCCGGCCTGGGCCCGGTGCTGGTGGACCTGTTCGTGCAGCTCCGGTTGGACGGCATAACCGGTCCGGCCCGCAGGATCCTGGCACCGGAGAAGGGGTTGCCGCACATTGCCGCAGGCCTGCGCGCCTACGCCACGGTGCATGGAAACCTCAGCTTGGACCAGCGCAAACAGCCCGCGGCGTAGGGCGCGGGCCTAGCGGAGGTGCCGGGGCGGCCCGGACCTCAGGCCGCGATTTCCCGGGCCGTTGCCTCCAGGACTGCCCGGAACGCCAGGATGGCCGGTCGGTTGGCAGAGCCGCGGCGGACCGAGGTGAAGACCGTGCGCCGCGGCAGGCCCGGCAGGTCCAGCAGCAGGCAGGTGGTGTCCCGGCCGGTCCAGACCAGGTCCGGCATGAACGCCACCGCGTTGCCGGATTCAATCAGCCGGATCTGCGCCTGCAGGTCGGCCGTCTCATACCGCACATCCGGCTCGAATCCGGCCTGGCGGCACGCCTGTTCCGCCCAATGCCGGGAAGCTGCGCCATGCGGTTCCATCACCCACGGCAGCCTCCGGGCGTCGTCGACCGAGGTGACGGCGGTTCCGGCCACGGCGGCGGGCGGTACCGCGAGCCGGATAGCGTCGCTGGTCAGTTTCTGGCGGTCAAGCTCCGGATGGTGCGGCGCCGCGTGGCCGGGGTACTGCTCGGCGATGACCAGGTCGAAGTCGCGCGCCCAGGTCTCGTACAGCGCCGTCTCTGGTTCACGCTGGACCATCTCGATCCGCACGTCCGGGTGCCGCTGCCGCATGGCGGTGAGGGCCTCCGGCAGCAGGGCCAGCGCCGCCGATTGGAACGCCGCCAGCCGGACGGGTCCGGTCACCGCGGTCAGCGACGCCGCCAAGTCCGTTTCGGCCTGCTCGAGGGTGGACAGCAGCGACTCGGTGTGCACCACGAGGATCTCGGCCTGCGGCGTGAGCTGCACCCGGCGTCCGGCCTTTCGCAGCAGCGCCACCCCGGCCTCCTTTTCCAGCAAGGCCAGCTGCTGGGAAACGGATGACGGGCTCAGGCTCAGCGCGGCGGCCGCCTCCGCCAAGGTGCCGCGGACTTTGACCTCGCGCAACAAGCGCAGTCTCCGGACATCCAGCACGGCAACTCCATTCATCAGTAAAACCAATGATTATCGGTCGGAAAAGATCGCTTTTGCTTCACGAAGTCTAGTTCCATACTGGTCTGAGGGAACATTGCAATTTCGTTGAAGGGACAGATGCTGCCGTGAACGATGCCCTGAAGGAGGCTCCGGTGCAGACCACTAACCTGCCCGATGAGCAGATGGCCGACCTCGCCGCCGACTCCATCAAACTGGTCCGCCACTGGCTGACCGAGGCCGAGAAAGTCCCCGCCGACGCCTCCGCCCGCCAGCTGGCCGGCGTCCTGAATGATCCGAACGGGCTGGATTTCACCGTGGGATTCGTCGACGGTGTGATCCGCCCCGAGGACCTGCGCGTTGCCGCCCGCAACCTGGCCGCACTGGCACCGAAGGTTCCGGCCTTCCTGCCCTGGTACATGCGGGCCGCGGTGCGCGTGGGAGGCACCATGGCCCCGGTCCTCCCGCACGTGGTCATTCCGGCGGCCCGGCGGGTGCTGCGCGAAATGGTGGGCCACCTGATCGTGGACGCGACCGATGCCAAGCTGGGCCCGGCCATCGCCAGGATCCGCCGGGAAGACGTCCGGCTGAACATCAACCTGTTGGGCGAGGCCGTCCTAGGCAGCCGCGAGGCGGAACGCCGGCTCGAAGGCACCAAACGCCTGCTGGCCCGCGACGACGTCGACTACGTTTCCATCAAGGTCTCCTCTACCGTGGCACCGCACTCGCACTGGGCCTTCGACGAGGCGGTGGAGCACGTCGTCGAAAGCCTGACGCCGCTGTACCGGCAGGCCGCGAGGTCCCCGAAGCCTAAGTTCATCAACCTGGACATGGAGGAGTACAAGGACCTGGAGATGACCATGGCGGTCTTCACCAGGATCCTGGACAAGCCGGAGTTCGAACAGCTGGAGGCCGGCATTGTGCTGCAGGCCTATCTGCCGGACGCGCTGAAGGCCATGATCCGGCTGCAGGAGTGGGCCGCGGCCCGCCGTGCCCGCGGCGGCGCCGCGATCAAGGTGCGCGTGGTCAAGGGAGCCAACCTGCCCATGGAACAGGTGGAGGCGTCGCTGCACGGCTGGCCGCTGGCCACCTGGGGAACCAAGCAGGACTCGGACACCAACTACAAGCGCGTGATCAACTACGCCCTGCACCCGGACCGGATCGGCAACGTGCGGATCGGCGTCGCCGGTCACAACCTGTTCGACGTCGCCTTCGCCTGGCTGCTGGCCAAGCAGCGCGGCATCGCACACCTGGCGGGGGCCATCGACTTCGAGATGCTGCTGGGCATGGCCCAGGGCCAGGCCGAGGCGGTGAAGAAGGACGTCGGGTCGCTGCTGCTCTACACCCCGGTGGTCCACCCCGGCGAGTTCGACGTGGCCATCGCCTACCTGATCCGCCGGCTCGAAGAGGGCGCCAGCAGCGAGAACTTCATGTCCGCAGTCTTCGAGCTGAGCAAGAACGAGCACCTCTTCGAGCGCGAGAAGCAGCGCTTCCTCGCCTCGCTCGATAACCTCGACGACGACGTCCCGGAACCGAACCGGCAGCAAGACCGCACCAAGCCCGAACCGGCCCGGCCCGTCGATTCCTTCGACAACATCCCGGACACCGATCCGTCCCTGCCCGCCAACCTGGCCTGGGGCCGGGAGATCCTGTCCCGCGTCCCCGGTTCAAGGCTTGGCATCGATACCGTTGCCGGCGCCGAGGTCAAGGATGAAGCGCAGCTGGAGCAGGTGATCGCCACGGCCGTCGAGCAGTCCAAGAGCTGGGGCGCGATGAGCGGCGCCGAACGAGCCGAGGTGCTGCACAAGGCCGGCGACAAACTGAATGCCCACCGCGCCCGGCTGCTGGAGGTCATGGCCGCCGAGGCCGGCAAGACCCTTGACCAGGGCGACCCGGAAGTATCCGAGGCCGCCGACTTCGCGCACTTCTACGCCGAGCTGGCGCGCATGCTGGACACGGTGGACGGCGCCGAATTCGTTCCGTCCAGGCTGACCGTTGTCACCCCGCCGTGGAACTTCCCGACGGCGATCCCCGCCGGAGGCGCCCTTGCGGCGCTGGCCGCGGGCTCCGCCGTCGTGATCAAGCCTGCCAAGCAGGCGGCGCGGACCGGCGCCGTGATGGTGGAAGCGCTGTGGGAGGCGTTCGACGAAGCCGGGGTGCCGCGCGATGTGCTGCAGCTGGTGCAGCTGGGCGAGCGCGAACTGGGCCGGCAGCTGATCTCGCACCCGGAGGTGGACCGCGTGATCCTCACCGGCGCCTACGAGACCGCCGAGCTGTTCCGCTCCTTCCGCCCGGACCTGCCGCTGCTGGCCGAGACCTCGGGCAAGAACGCCATCATCGTCACGCCCAGCGCCGACTTCGACCTGGCCGCCAGGGACGTCGCCTACTCCGCGTTCGGCCATGCCGGGCAGAAGTGCTCCGCGGCCTCGCTGGTGATCCTGGTGGGATCCGCCGCCACGTCGCCGCGCTTCCGCAACCAGTTGGTGGACGCGGTCACCTCTATGAAGGTGGGCTATCCG
Source organism: Arthrobacter sp. Y3223164 (assembly GCF_059091005.1). Lineage (NCBI taxonomy): Bacteria > Bacillati > Actinomycetota > Actinomycetes > Micrococcales > Micrococcaceae > Arthrobacter > Arthrobacter sp. Y3223164. The sequence goes on along the minus strand of NZ_JBNHGF010000017.1, from coordinate 573 downwards.
CAGGATCCGGCCACCCAGATGGGCCCGGTCATCGCCCCGGCCGACGGCAAGCTGCTGGACGGGCTGACCACGCTGGGCGCCGGCGAGAGCTGGCTCATCCGGCCCGAACGGCTGGACGAGACCGGCAAGCTCTGGAGCCCGGGCGTGCGCACCGGGGTGAAGCGCGGCTCGCGCTACCACCTGACCGAGTTCTTCGGCCCGATCCTCGGGGTAATGACCGCCGAAACGCTCGAAGAGGCTGTCGCCATCACCAACGACATCGAGTACGGCCTGACCTCGGGCCTGCATTCACTGGATCGGGACGAGCTGGATTACTGGCTGCAGAACATCCAGGCCGGCAACCTCTACGTGAACCGGGGCATCACCGGCGCCATCGTGCGGCGCCAGCCCTTCGGCGGCTGGAAGAAGTCCTCGGTGGGAGCCGGAACCAAGGCCGGCGGACCGAACTACCTGATCGGGCTCGGCGACTGGGAGACCGCCCCGTCGACGGCCACCGCCGAGATCACGGGAGCGGCCGCGAAGCTGTTGGAGGCGGCCCGGCGCGCGAACCAGGCGCTGCCCGCGGACGAGCTC
>NZ_JBNHGF010000016.1:0-21578 GCF_059091005.1 Arthrobacter sp. Y3223164 | reverse complement strand
CCCGCACGGACAGCAGTTCCTGCTCACAGGAAAGCAGCCGGCCGGGGGCCGGCCCCCATCCCGGGTCCGCCGAACCGCCCGGCCCGGCCTCCGCCGTCGCCGTTTGCCAAAACATCACCCTGGCCTCCTTTGCGCCTCGACTTCCTCCGAGGCTAGGGCCGCGTCGTCCGCGGGGCCTGACGCAGACCGGCTATGTGCATGAGGGAGAACGCGGCGCCGCTGTGCAGGCGAAGTCACCCGGAAAGCGGCGACATGGGACATGAAAGAATAGGGCCATGGCTGAAACTTCCCGTGTTCCCTTGGCAGAAGTCACCCCCGCTATCGCACTCGGTCCGTTGGACGGGCGGTACCACCAGGCGGTTGCGCCGCTGGTTGACTACCTCTCCGAAGCCGCGCTGAACCGCGATCGCGTGCATGTGGAGGTGGAGTGGCTGATCCACCTGGCCAACCAGGCCATACTGCCCGGGGCGGGACCGCTGACCGGGGAGCAGCAGTCGGCGCTGCGCAAAATCGTCACCGACTTCGACGGAAATGCCGTGCGCGAACTGGCGGAGATCGAAGCCGTCACCGTCCACGACGTGAAGGCCGTGGAGTACTTCATCGGCCGCCGACTCGGACAGCTGGGCATCGAGAACCTCACCGCCATGGTGCACTTCGGCTGCACCTCGGAGGACATCAACAACCTCTCCTACGCGGTGGGAGTGAAGGGGGCCGTGGAACAGGTCTGGCTGCCGGCCGCCCGCGCCCTGGTCGAGCAGTTCGCGGCCATGGCCCGCGAGCACCGCGACGTGCCGATGCTCTCGCGGACCCACGGACAGCCCGCCACCCCCACCACGCTCGGCAAGGAGCTGGCGGTCATCGCCCACCGCCTCACCCGCCAGCTGGACCGGATTGCCCGCACCGAGTACCTGGGCAAGATCAATGGAGCCACCGGCACGTATGCGGCGCACTACGCTTCTGTTCCCTCGGCGGACTGGCAGGCCGTCTCGAAGAGCTTCGTCGAGGGCCTGGGCCTGGCCTGGAACCCGCTGACCACCCAGATCGAGTCGCACGACTGGCAGGCCGAGCTCTACTCCGACATCGCCCGCTTCAACCGGATCCTGCACAACGCCTGCACGGACATCTGGAGCTACATCTCCATCGGCTATTTCGCCCAGATCCCCGTCGAAGGAGCCACCGGCTCGTCCACGATGCCGCACAAGGTCAACCCGATCCGCTTCGAAAACGCCGAGGCGAACCTGGAGATCTCCAACGGCCTGCTGGACACGCTGGCGGCCACCCTGGTCACCTCCCGATGGCAGCGCGACCTCACCGACTCGTCCTCGCAGCGGAACATCGGTGTCGCCTTCGGGCACTCGCTGCTGGCCATCTCCAACGTTGCCAAGGGCCTGGACCGGCTCAGCGTTCCCGCCGAGGTGCTGGCGGCGGACCTAGACCAAAACTGGGAGGTGCTCGGCGAGGCCATCCAAATGGTCATGCGCGCCGAGGCCATCGCCGGGGTCGAAGGCATGGAGAACCCGTACGAGCGGTTAAAGGAGCTCACCCGCGGCCACCGCGTTGACGCCGAGCGCATGAAGGAGTTCGTCTCCGGCCTGGGCCTCTCCCCCGACGCCGAGAACCGCCTGCTCGCGCTCACCCCGGCCAACTACAACGGCATCGCCGGCAAGCTGGTGGACCACCTGCGCTGACCCTCCCTGGTTCTGCCGACGACGGCGGCGGTCGCCTTCCGCAGGGGAGGCCACCGCCGCCGTCGTCGTCTGCAGGACCATGGCTGATGGCCCGAAGCAGTGACCCCACTCACCAAATTCGTCGTTTGGTGATGGGTGGGTCTAGAGTCATTACTACGCCGCGGGGTGGAGCAGTTCGGTAGCTCGCCGGGCTCATAACCCGGAGGTCGTAGGTTCAAATCCTACCCCCGCAACGAATGAAGGCCCTCTGACTAGGGATTATCCCGGTCAGAGGGCCTTTCTTATTGCTTGGAAACTGTTCGCCTCCGTTCTAGACTCCGGTCTAGTCTTGAGTGGTCCAGCAAGGCTATGTGAGGGACGACAGGCCCGTGCCTCCATGCCTCGTTCATGTCGGCGAAGCCCCCTCACTTGTTAGCCGAAAATCTCCGGGCACCAGTGGAGCAATTTCTGGAGCTTCATCGCGTTGTGCTCGCTCTTCCGACGTGCTCCCGACCGACTCTGAAGGGTGTCGTGCCAGTTTCGAGCAGCGCGCGCCCTGTAACGTATCTGACACAAGAATAGGTGGTATGTATGGCGACGAAACAGCGAAGTCTCGGAGCTGCAAAGGTGCCGGAGCTCCTCTCGACGTTGTCACTCACGCATGAGGAGCCATGTTCGGCGTGTCAGGTGATGCGCGAGACGAAGGAACCGCACGCAGCCCTCGCCGGGGTAGGGGCGCAGCGCGTGATTGCCAGCATGGGAAAGCACTCAGACGAGCAGGACTACGTGTGCACTTTCTGCGGTAAGGCATGGATGCACGAGACGGGTGACTCCGGCTATGCGTTCGGCTGGATCGAGAGTTTAGGCAGAACTTCGTGAATGCCCGGATGTGATCCGCCATGGCGATCGACGTTCTGTTAGACGGGGTGGCTGTCCCGATTGATGAGGCTGTATTCAGGACGCTTCTCGACAACTCTGTAGCGGGCACCTACGCAGGCTATGAAAAGGCGCTCGGATCAGGCAGAATCAATTTCTCCGACCTCGTCTATCTCGCGGGGAAAGGCGACATCCCCTACTCGTTGTTCTTCGCCCCCATTGCGCTCGTGAAGGAGCAGGTGAGGAAGAAGACCGAGAAGCTCCTGGCCGGGCTCAGCAAGGACACGTTTTCGATTGGGTCGCGCGCCAGTGTGGAGCTGCGAGATGTCGAGCTGATCGTAAAGGACTTGATCCGCAAGCAGCAGCTCGTGCGAACACATGATAAGTCGCTGAAGCGGAACTCAATCGTAGGTTTGCTTCGTGATGCAAGGTCATCTGTCGACGCTGACGCGGCCCTGCTTATGTCGGCGGTTGGCCTTACGCACGACGCCATCCGCGCGTGCAAGACCAAGGAAAAAGCGCTAGATCTCTTGATCGAGCGCCTGGAGGCGAATCAGATCCTGATTTCACGTAGCGTCCAGCACCATATGCCACAACGTCTGACGCATGTGAGCTTCAGCGGGATGACGATCCGAGATAACAAGGTTCCATTCATCTTTTTGGCGGGAGGTGATCACGGGGACGACCAGGAGCCGGTTGGGCGGACGATTTTCACGCTGACACTGATGACAGTTCTGATCGCCCGACGAATCTTCGCTCCGATGACCTGGGACGGTGGCAGCGCTCAGACGGATCCTGGCCGAGAGTACGACATTGCTGGTGCGATGCTGATGCCCGCGGATCGGTTCCGGGCGATCGGACCGACCTCTCTTGACGAGATGAGGAATGCGTCGGAGGACTTCAAGGTGACTGCGAGTGCGGTTGCTGTCCGTGCAATGCGGCTCGGAATGATCAATGGCGAGACCGCGAGTAACTACTTGGGGCAGTTGCGCGAGGAGTTCCGGAAACGTTCCAAGGGTGGCCCTCGGAACAAGATCCTCCCCGAGAACGCCGTTCGTAAATACAACGGGCGGGAATTCACTCGTCGAATGCTGCACGCGCTCGATAGCGAGAGCATATCGACTGGTGAGTTCTGTCGTTCCGTCTGCCTGAACCACCTCAAACCATCACAGATCGACGACCTGCGGCGGGCATTAGGATGAGTGGCTTCGGGCAGCGGTATGTGGTGGACACGAACGTTTTGAGTCAGCTTGGACAGCGGCGACGGGCAAGCGCGTACTTCGTGGAGAACGTTGTCCTGCCGGAGGCAGTGCTTCACGAAGCCGAGGGATTCCCGGACATCGCACTATTGCGCGACAACGTTCATCCGACAACGCCGCGGATGCTCCATCTGCTTATTGAGGTCATGGCTACCGTGCCAGACACGGACACCGGGCTGATCGACCTCTACGCCAACATGGGCAACGCTGATCCGCTGGTCGTGGCATGTGCTCTCGAGGGCAAGGAGCACGACAGCCAATATCTCATGGCCCCGGAGTGGATCGTCGTCACCGGGGACGGAGCGGTTCGCGCGAAGGCGGAGGAGTTCAAGCTGAATGTGCTCAGCATGGATCAGTTTGCGACGCTCATCGACGAGGCTGCGGCAGGTCAGAGGGGATTGCGTCGCGATGAATGACGGACTGGGCTGGGAGTCGGCGAGTCCTAGCGGACGAGCGAGCAGTGCGGCAGCGCTTGCGAGCCCGAGCCGACGCCCGTGCCAGGAGTGGGCATGAGGACGGCGACACCGAGGTGGCGCTGATGGTTGCCCTTTCATCGACCATGTGCTCACAATCCTGCGCCAGCTCATGGACTACGACCGCGAGCACACCGATGTCCAACTTATCTCGGTGCCCGAGACGGGTCAGCTGATTGAGATCGCCCCCCGCTTCGCTTCGCCCCAAACAGCGCCGCATCATTGTCGAGCCAAGCCCCTCCGCCCGCTTAGCAGCGGCATGCCGCACTCGCACGAACGCCGACGTCTGCCATGCGCCGTATCGCCGACTTGCACCCCGGTGAAGCCAAGACCGATGCCCGGGACGCGGCCATCATCGCCGAAGCAGCCCGCACCATGCCCCACACGCTGTGCTCCATCCAGATCGCGGATGAGCAGGTAGCCGAGCCTGTTCCCCCAATGCCCCTGACAACGTCGTTGGCGCTCTCAGCGGGCAACGTGTGGAGCAGCCACGAGACAAGAAGATCATGGAGGTCCCCGATAAAGACGGGTAGTCATCAATTATGACGCTGCCCTGAACATCAATGGGAAGTGTTCTTTCTATCGAGTTTCTTTCCGACTTTGACGACGCACCTCCTAAAGGATGCAAAGTTTCACAAGCATGACGGTAAAGTCGTGACAAAAGAAGGTGGAGTCCAGAAGTGGCAGCGCATAGTTTTGAGACGCTAAAGAAGGTCATCGAGGACAATTCCGTGGCCAGGCATTTTTATGACGCCGTGCATGAATGGGCCGTGGTCGCAGTTGAGGAACACCCGGATAGCGAGGGTGAATGCGTCTGCGGGCAGCAGAACCTGCTTTACATGTACACCATCTACAACAGCAAAAATCAGGAAACGCTCTCCTATATTGGAAGCCGATGCGTGCACCACTTCAAGCGCCAGGACTTGGATGCGCAGGTCTCAGTGCTCGGCCAGCTTCTGGCGCTGAAGAAGGCAATAGAGGACCGTAAGAAGATCACCCTGACGTCGGACTATTTTTCCCGAGCCTTGCTGGAGTGGCTATTCGCTGAAGGGGCGTTCAACGATGCGCGCAACGGCAACAACGGAGAAGGAGACTATGCCTTTTTCCTCAAGATGTTCAACAAACGCAAGAAGGAAGACATCTCGGTTGCGCAGAACAGGAAGATTTGGGCGATGCTGAACTACCAGGTGAAGCCCTTTATTCAGAGCCACCCCGCGCTCGGGTAACAGCGCGCTCCCCGGCTTGGACGCTTTGCTAGAGGTGACCAAGAAAGCGGCTGAGAGCGCCCGGTACCTACGTCCTTCCCGGATAAGTTCTTCACTCAGGTGCCTCCACAATCGGGCATGAGCAGCTCCCGCTCCTGGATGGGTGATGTCGCCGGCGACTACTCCGCTGGCATTCAGGGTAGCTACCACCGCATCGCTCGCACCCCCGCAGGAACTGCTACAGATCCTAGAGGAAGTCCCAGCCTCCTACGCTGCCTATACAGCCGCAGAAAGCGCGATTGCAGAGTGGGCCAGGATCTCGCCCCGGTCACTGCTCGGGGATCTGAGCATCCGCACTGATCGAATCAGCGGCAGCAAAAAGCGGCACGCCAGGGTTCGGTGCGGGCTCAGGGACGATCGAATACTATGAGTTCCTTTGCCCCTGCGGTGAGGGAAAGGTCATCGAAGAACATGACAACACACCTGGCTTCCGGGAACACGATCGCTGGATCAGCTGTGACAAGTGCGGCGAAGAATGGCGCTTCGTCGATGGTCTTTCCGTGCGGGAGTGGCGCCTGGAGCCAAAAGACCAACGGCGACGCGAGTTGATAGCCAGCTAAATCCGCTCTGACACAGCAGCCCTACATCATCTTCGGATTACGTGGGGCTGCTGTGTTTTGAGAAGGGGCTGGATGCAGGCACGCAATCGCATCCCCGCAAGGCTTAGGACCCTGCTTTCGCAGGGGCCGCGGACCCGGCCTGATGCGAACAGGCTGCCATCTGAGTGCGGTTATCCGGAGCCAGGGCACCTTGAGCGAGATCGCAACGATGGATTCAGGCTTGAGTCGCGATAAGGTACTGGCTTGTCGTCAGCTGGCCCGCTCAATATTCGTTATAGCTTCCAACTTCTGACTCGTACTCGGCGCGCATCTCTGCTTCGAACTCACGCCGCTCGGCGAGAAAATCTTCCTGTGCCTCGCTGTAGGCCCACAGCACGTCAATGCCGGCCGAGACTATATTGTATGTCTCCTCAAGGCACTTGCTGAGTGCACGGAAGTCGATGAAGTCCTGGGTGTCCGGAAGCCCGCCAGAGTAACGGAAGGTCTGGCCGTTCGGATCCGCTTCGATAAGCCAGGAGAGTGTGCGGCTTGTGTCTTTCGGCATTTCTGGCAGGTCGAGCTGAGCGAAATGACCGGCCAGCTCCGTGGCCAAAGCCCGCATACTGTGCGTTCTGTTTAGCCACCCCCGCAGCCTTTCGGGATCGAGCGCTTCCTCCTGCTCACCGTTCGCCCGCCGGAGCCTGGCTGCCAACTTGATCTGTTGTTTCAGTGAAAGTTCGACCGCATGCCGCCATAGATACATAAACGGCATGAGAATCGTGTCGTCGATCGGCTGGCCCTGGAACGAGGCAGCAAGTCGCTTCGCTGCTTCGACGTACCCGAATTCAACGTCAGAGTCGTCCTGATACGGATACCGCACGATAAGGCTCTGATTATCGTTGCTTGCGAACACTTTGAACAGATGCGGGCTTTGCGCTGGTTTGTTCCCCATGGAGGAAGCATAAGGTGGCACGGCAGCTGGGCCGCCCGCCGGTTCCGCAACGGGGGCCTACGTAGACTGCCGAGTTGACGCGTGCGCACCGCCGAAGCGAAAGACCTTGTTGGCGACGAAGCCATCTTGTTCGGCCCCGGCGATGACGTTCCTGGGCCGAGGACTGGGTGGCCGCGCCTGAAACGATCAATTACGAAATTGTCACGCGGGTCGGTAAGCGAGTGCCCCGCCTATACTTCGGCCGCAGCCGGGGACCCGGCGGCATCGCAGCCCCGAGTGCGACGACAACGCAAGACACTGAAAATGCCTGAGCACTACCAGCTTCGACGCGAAGTGCCTGGGACGGGTTGAGACTGCCCCTGAAATGGCTGTTCGGGCTTTCGAGTAAGAGTACGGCTCTTTCGGTGGTTTCTGCGGGGTACCAGCGTCTTCTATCACCCCAAGTCAGAGCTGTTTTCTGCTGTCATCCGCTCTCATTGGCTGTTATCGAATCTGCGGAATAGATGCGGAATTCCGCGATAGTCTGCTACCGAAAGTTACCGCTAGATGGTCCTTCACCGCGGCGCTAATGCCTGAGACTTATGTACTGCCTGAATGGTCAGGTGTCGCACTGCGATGCAGCCCTGTCACCGTTCGAACCTTTCCCACTGGGCAAGGTTCAGCGAGATGCTCACCCGGACATAATCACGTTATCGGCGTTTCGAGAGACGGTCTGCGCCAAATTGTGGCTATGCCGGCGTTCGGCGGAGGCGCTAGGAGATGGGTCTGCCTGATTAGCGCTCCGCTGCAGGTGCTCCGGCGGCTGCTGTGCAGGGGCCAGTGCTTGCAAGGTCAGTGTTGCAGCCGCATCCGCTGCAGGATGGTCGCGGAGATTTCCTCCACTGACATGAATGCGGAGTTGACGTACGGTATCCCGTTGACGGCGTACATGTCCTCGGCGCTGCGCAGCTCGAAGCTGCATTGGGCCAGCGAGGCGTAGGTGCTGTCCGGCCGGCGCTCCTGGCGGATTTGGCTTAGCCGGATCGGCAGTGAGGTCAACCCAAAGCATCTGCGCACGTAGGGCCGCAACGGCTCCGGCAGCGAGCGGCGGGCGAAGTCCTCCTCGATCAGCGGGAAGTTGGCGGCCAAAATGCCGTGCTGCAGCGCCAGGTACATCGTCGTCGGGGTCTTGCCGCAGCGCGAGGGCGCGATCAGGATCAGTTCCGCCCGTTCCAGAGCGCGGATGGACTGCCCGTCGTCGTGCTCGATGGCGTATTCGACGGCGGTCATGCGTGACTGATAGCGAATGGCGTCGCCGACGCCGTGCGCCCGGCCCGGCTCGCCGGTGGCGGAGGCCTGCAGGGCTTGCTCGAGCTGGCCGATGTGGGCACCGAACAGGTCCACGAAGTGTCCCTTGCTCCCGGCCAGGATCGCACGGATGTCGCTGCCGACGGCGGTGGAGAAGACGATCGGCCGCTGCCCGGCCGCGGCGACGCTGTCGATGATGGTGACGACCTCGCGCGCCTGTTCCTCCGTCCCGATGAAGGGAATGGTGCGCCGCTCCAGCCGCGGCCCGGGGAACTGGGTCAGCAGCGTGTTGCCCAGCGTCTCGGCCGTGATGCCGGTGCTGTCGGAGAGGAAGAACACCACGGGGCCGGGGCTGTGGCCCGCCCCCGTGGTGTTCCGGCGAAGGTTTCCGCTCACCGTGCGGTTCCGGGCACGCTCATCCCCGGACTGCGGTTTCACGACCGCGGGCCAGTCGCAGCCAGGTGTCCGTCACGGCGTCCGGGTTCAGCGAGATCGAACTGATGCCCTGTGCCAGCAGCCATTCGGCGAAGTCCGGGTGGTCGCTGGGGCCCTGCCCGCAGATGCCGACGTACTTGCCGCGGGCTCGGCAGGCGCCGATCGCCATCTCCAGGAGCTTGGTGACCGCCGGGTTGCGTTCGTCGAATCCCCCGGAGACCAGGGCCGAGTCCCGGTCCAGGCCCAGAGTGAGCTGGGTCAGGTCGTTGGATCCGATGGAAAAGCCGTCGAAGTACTCCAGGAACTCATCGGCCAGCAGGGCGTTGGCCGGCAGTTCGCACATCATCACGATTTCCAGCCCGTCCTCGCCGCGGACCAGCCCGTTGACGGCCAGCAGCTCGGTCACCCCGCGGGCCTCGTCCAGGGTGCGCACGAAGGGGACCATAACCTTGATGTTGGACAGGCCCATCTGCGTGCGGGCCAGCTTCAGGGCCTCGCACTCGAGTTCGAACGCCTGGCGGAACGAGTCCGAGAGATACCGGGAGGCGCCGCGGTAGCCGATCATCGGGTTCTCTTCCTCGGGCTCGAAGGCCGGGCCGCCGAGCAGGTTGGCGTACTCGTTGGACTTGAAGTCCGAGAGCCGGATGATCACCGGTTCAGGGGCGAAGGCGGCCGCGATGGTGGCGATGCCCTCGGCCAGGCGCCTCACGTAGTAGTCCCGGGGCCCGTCGTAGGCGGCGATCTTCTCCTGGATTTGCTGCACGGTGTAGTCGGACAGCGCGGCGGGGCGCTCGATTTCCCCGGCCAGGGCCAGGAGGGCGTTGGGGTGAATGCCGATCTGGCGGTTGATGATGAATTCCAGCCGGGCCAGGCCTACGCCGCGGTGCGGCAGCCGGGAGAAGCTGAAAGCCTGTTCGGGGGTGCCGACGTTCATCATGATCTTCACCGGTGCTTCCGGCATGGTGTCGAGGGCGGTTTCCTCCAGGGTGTAGTCCAGCAGCCCGGCGTAGACCAGGCCTGCCTCGCCTTCGGCGCAGGAAACGGTCACGGGGGTGCCCTCGCTGAGCACCTGGGTGGCGTTGCCGGTGCCGACAACGGCCGGGATGCCCAGCTCGCGGGCGATGATGGCCGCGTGACAGGTGCGCCCGCCGCGGTCGGTGACGATGGCGGCGGCCTTCTTCATGATCGGTTCCCAGTCCGGGTCGGTCATGTTGGCCACGAGCACGTCGCCGGGCTGGAAGGAGGACATCTGGTCGATCGAGGTCAGCACGCGCACCTGGCCGGCGCCTATGCGCTGGCCGATGGCCCGGCCCTCGGCCAGCACCGCGGAGCGCTCCTTGAGCGTGAAGCGCGAGAGGGTGCCGGCCGCCTTGCGGGACTCGACGGTCTCGGGGCGGGCCTGCAGGATGTACAGCTGGCCGTCGGTGCCGTCCTTGCCCCATTCGATGTCCATCGGGCGGCCGTAGTGGGCCTCGATAGCCACCGCGTGCCGGGCCAACTGCTCCACCTCGGCGTCGGTGAGACTGAAGCGCCGCCGCTGCGAAACCGGCACCGGGGCGAACTCGATTGTGCGGCCGCGCTCGACCGATGCTGTGTAGGTCATTTGCACGGCCTTTTCGCCCAGACCGCGCTTGAGGATGGCCGGCCGGCCGGCGGCCAGGGCGGGCTTGTAGACGTAGAACTCGTCGGGGTTCACCGCACCCTGAACCACGGCCTCGCCCAGGCCGTAGGAGGAGGTAATGAAGACCGCGTCGCGGAAGCCGGACTCGGTGTCCATGGTGAACATGACCCCGGAGGAGCCGACGTCGGAGCGGACCATGCGCTGGATGCCCGCCGAGAGGGCCACCTCGGAGTGGGTGAACCCGTGGTGGACACGGTAGGCGATCGCACGGTCGTTATAAAGCGAGGCGAAGACGTCCCGGATGGCCGCCAACACGTTCCCGATGCCGCGCACGTTCAGGAACGTTTCCTGCTGGCCGGCGAAGGAAGCGTCGGGCAGGTCTTCGGCCGTGGCACTGGAGCGCACGGCCCAGGACACATCCTCGCCGTGGTTGCCGGCCAGCTGCGTATAGGCGGCACGGATCTGCTCCTCGAAACCGGCCGGGAACGGTGCCAGGCGGATCATTTCCCGAATCCTTGCCCCGGCGGCACCCAGGGCGGTCACGTCGTCGCTGTCCAGGCCCTTGAGGACGGTCTCGATGCCGGCTTCCAGGCCGGATTCGCGCAGGAAGCGGCGGTAGGCGTCGGCGGTGGTGGCGAAGCCGTCCGGAACCTTTACTCCGGCCGCTGCCAGGTTTCCGATCATCTCGCCCAGCGAGGCGTTCTTGCCCCCGACCTGGTCAAGGTCGGACAGGCCAACTTCGGAAAACCACAGAACGTCAGTCATGGATGATGCTCCTTTTGGGCCATGCGCTCCAAGGCGCTGTGGGTAAAAGAGGTGATGCCCAAGGCTGTCCGGAGGAGCTCCCGGACACAAGCGGTTGTGACACACGCAACAGTTCTGAAGGTCACGAAAGGTCACCGAATGGACGCACAGCCCGCGGGCCCCCGCATCAGCGCCGGGCAAACCAGACGCACCCTCAGGAGCTGCGACGAGGATGCACGCCTACCCGCCCTGGTTCGCCTTTCGCTCACGCTCCTCGTAGGCCTCCTCGCCCGGGCCGGTGAACGCCTGGTTGCGCTCCACGGCGTCGATGGATCCGGTGAACAGCTGAGAGTCGCCCGCGCCGGTCATCACCGCGGCCGCGGGACGGCGGCGGCCGGCGGCGGGGGCCTCGCCGCTCTCCGCCCGGCCGACGGCTTCCCACCGCTGCCGGGGAAGCGCCTGCGGGTATTCGCGCTGCAGGAATGTAACCATGGATTCCCGCACCAGGCAGCGAAGGTCGAACAGTGTGCCGCTGTCCCCGGCACTGACCAGGATGCGCACGCGGACCAGCGAGTTGACGGCGTCGGTGACCTGCAGGATGGCGGTGCGTCCGTCCCAGATCTCGGCCGCCTCAACCACGGCCTTGAGGTGCGCGCGCAGCTCGTCCAGGGGAACCCGCCAATCCACGTCCAGCTCCACCGTTCCCAGCAGGGCGGCGGTCCGGCGGGTCCAGTTCTCGAAGGGCGTGCTGGTGAAGTAGGTAGAGGGCAGGATCAGCCGCCGGTCGTCCCAGATGTGGACCACCACGTAGGTCATCGTGATCTCCTCCACGGTGCCCCATTGGTTCTCGACCACCACGACGTCATCCACCCGGATGGCATCCGTGAAGGCCAACTGCATGCCGGCAAAGACGTTGGTCAGGGAGCTCTGCACCGCGAGGCCGGCGACCACGGACAGGACACCGGCGGAGGCCAGGATACCTGCACCGAGGGCCCGGACCTGGGGGATGGTCAGCAGCACGCACGCGACCGCGATCGTCACGATCAGCGCCACGGCCACACGGCGCCCCAGGATCACCTGCGTCTTGAGCCGGCGCAGCCTGCGGTTGTCCTTGGTGTCCGTGCGGTACTTGGCCAGGATGGCCGCCTCAATCACCAGGAGCACGACGACGGCGAACCAGGCCAGCGCAGCTATGAGCACCACGATCAGGACGAAGTCCACGGCCGCGTGCCACGGCTCATCGGCGGACGTGATACGCAGGCCCACCCGGATTCCGATGACGGCCAGCGCCACCCGGAAGGGGCTGCGCCCGCGGGCCGAGACATCCCGGATGTTGGGCACACGCCGGAACAGCTGGTTCACTGCAACCCGCAAGAGCGCGGTGATCACCAGTGCTGAGGCAACGGCGATCAGCACTACTGTCGCCGGCTGGATCAGGTAGAGATAATCATCCATATTTTCGATGGTGCAGATCCGGCGCGGAGCCTGTCCAATCGGGCTGCGCGACCCTTCATACTGGTGCTGGAGTGCTTGGAGTTGCCTGCTCAGGACCACGCAGCCCCAGCCTAACGAAAATCAGTTCGGTTAGGCGAACCGAACTGATTTTGCTAGGTTGGTTTCATGTCAGATTTTTCCAGCGGCAATGAGACCGGCGGTGAGCAGCCCACACCGGGGGTGCAGGTCCGCCACGGCTTCGCCTTGCTGCTCCAATGGGCCAGCAGGAAAAAGATCCGCCGATACGTCTTCGGCCCCGAAGCCGAGGACCTCTCGCCCACCGACACGGCACTGCTGGAATACCTGACCAGGAGCGGCCCGATGCGGCTGTCCGACCTGGCCGCGCAGTGGGGAGTGAACAAATCCACCATGACCCCGCAAATCCGCCGTCTCGAAGCCAGGGAATTAATCGACCGCAGGCCGGACCCCGCCGACCGGCGGGCAACCCTCCTACAGACATCCGCCGCCGGTATTCAACTGCAACAGCAGATCGGCGCCGCCGGCGCGGCAGCGTTCGATGAAATACTCTCCAGCTGGTCACCGGAAGACAGGGAAATCCTCGGCGCCATGCTGGTCCGCTTCGCCAACGAGCTCTCCGCCGCCACGCCCCGGCTCTTCCAAAGCACCGCGTCAGCCCCCACCGACATTCCTCCAGCCCACGACCCGGAAAGAACCCCCAACCCCTAGAGCAACCCCCCGGGCCGCGATTTCCGCGACGTCTTCCACTCGCGTCGGGGAGGTGTCCCGCGCTCTCGAACTGCTGTCCTCGCCGGAGGGCGCTGCGTGCTTCTCCACACTGCAAGCAAATCGCTCCCATGAACTTTGTGAAGGTTGACTGAATGAGTCAAAGCAACGACATACAAGAAACGGTGCCGTCCAGCGACGCGCTCAGGCGCCACGCCCCACTGATCGTGGCCGAAGCCCTCTTCGCATTCTCTGCACTCAGCGCGCTCATGCGCGGCGAGCCCACGGCAGCCGTCATCCCCGTCGCACTGCTACTGGCCTCGTTCCCGGTTCTGCTGGTGGAGCGGTGGGCGCACGTTGAGATCCCCGCACGCCTACAGGGGCTCTACGCAGTGCTGCTGCTCGGCGGCCCGTACCTGGGAAGCCAACTGGGTTTCTACGCCATCTGGACACCGTGGGACACGGTCGTGCACTTCTACTCCGGATTCGTCGTCGCGCTCGGGATCGTTTTTGCCCTGGGCATCACCGGCCGCCGCTACGGGTTCTCGATGCCGCCCTGGCTCGCAGCGGTGATGATCGTCGCGTTCAGCGGTTTCGTCGCCCTGCTGTGGGAGATCGCGGAGTTCGCCTCCGATGCCGTGCTCGGCACCGAAGCCCAGATCACCAACTTCGACACCATGACGGACCTGATCGCCGGAACCTCGTCGGCGATCATCGTGGCGGCCGCGCGGTTCCTCGTCCGGCACAAGGGACATTTCCCCTCCGCCGAGACCCCGGCGCAGGGCCCACCACCTCGGCAGGTACCCAGTGCGCACACCCCGGCCGCGGGGCACCCTCGGAGTGCTCCGGTAACCGAAGGCGCCATGCGATAAGACCCGAACCACCGGGCCGACGTGGCCCGGCCGCCGTCGCACTTGAATCACAGGTTTCCCCGGCGCGTGCGGTGACGCTCCTCACCAAATTCGCCGTTTGGCCACTGGGGGGTCTACAGTCAGAGACGCCGCAGGGTGGAGCAGTTCGGCAGCTCGCCGGGTTCACAACCCGGAGGTCGTAGGTTCAAATCCTACCCCCGCAACTACTAGTGGGACCCTTGCCTGTTTCAGGCCGGGGTCCCACTTTTTTGGCCTACTCCCCTGCCGGAGCGCAGCCCGGAACCAGCCGGCAGCGCCCGAAGACGGACCCGAACGACCACGGGCAGCAGCCCGGCCGCCGACCAATGGCGGGCAGCAGCGCGCGGCCAGGAGCACCGCATGGCGGAGCCGCGCCGCGGGTTTGTCCCAGCGGCGTCCGGGCGGGGAGACGGAGGCGGGGCCCGGAAAAATTGCTCCCCCCGCAGGTGGGCACGGACAGGCTTGGGAGGTCTACGCTGTTCACCGCCACGGTTTTTTGGGCGACGTGCCGCTGACATAAGCGGCAGGCGCCGCCCGCGAGAGAAGGAGAATCCGATGGCTAACGCCGAAGACGACAGCATCTCGAACAATGAGGCGCTGAAACCACTCGTCGAACGCAGTCGCTTCGGCGTGGCGGAACGGCGCAAGCCCGCCGATGCCGATTCCGAGGCCAAGCGCCCGCCCATATCCAGCACGGAACTGAGCAAGGGGCCCGCCGAACTCACCGAGAACCGCGGCCCCCGGGTCAACTGGCGGGTTTTCATCATCTCGTCCGTGATCGTCCTGGCCTTCTCCATCTGGGCCATCATGGCCCCGGGCAACGCGGCCGGCACGATGCACA
The DNA here is from genome assembly GCF_059091005.1 of Arthrobacter sp. Y3223164. Lineage (NCBI taxonomy): Bacteria > Bacillati > Actinomycetota > Actinomycetes > Micrococcales > Micrococcaceae > Arthrobacter > Arthrobacter sp. Y3223164. The sequence continues at coordinate 6,551 of NZ_JBNHGF010000016.1, read as the reverse complement.
CCATGGTCGGCTGGATCGCCACCAACCTGGGCTGGTTCTACGTCCTGACCGTCACCCTGGTCATTCTTTTCGTCCTGTGGGTGGCCCTCTCCAAGGAAGGCAGCGTCAGGCTCGGCCCCGACCACTCACGCCCCCAGTACAACCTCTTCACCTGGGTCGCCATGCTCTTCGCCGCCGGCGTGGGCATCGACATGCTCTTCTACTCCGTCACCGGCCCGATCACGCAGTACATCAACCCTCCCACCGCCGCACCCGAATCGGCGGAAGCCGCGCAGGACGCCGTCGTCTGGACCATGTTCCACTACGGGGTGGCCGGCTGGTCGATGTATGCCCTTCTCGGCATGGCGATGGGGTATTTCGCCTACCGCTGGGGCATGCCGCTGTCCATCAGGGCCGCGCTCTACCCGCTGCTGGGTAAGCGCGTGCGCGGGGCGACCGGCGACGTCATCGACATTTTCGCCTTGGTCGGCACCGTCTTCGGCGTAGCCACGTCGATGGGCATCGGCGTCGTCCTGCTCAACGTCGGCTTCAGCTGGTTGTTCGGCCTGCCGGAGGGCCTGGCCCTGCAGATTGCCCTGGTGCTCGTCGCCGTCGTCATGACCGTAGCGGCCTGTACCTCCGGCGTCGACAAGGGGATCCGGTGGATCTCCGAACTGAACCTGTGGGCGGCCGGAGCGATGATGCTCTACATCCTGGTCACGGGCAAGACCTCGTTCCTGCTGAACGCCATGGTCGAGAACATCGGCCGCTTCATCTTCTCGCTGCCGGAGCGCACCCTGCAGACCCTGGCCTACGAGGAGGACGGTTCGGCATGGATGGCCGGCTGGACCCTCTTCTTCTGGGCCTTCTGGCTGGCCTGGGGCCCGTTCGTCGGCCTCTTCCTGGCACGGATTTCGCGCGGCCGGACCCTGCGGGAATTCGTCATCGCGGCCATCACCGCCCCGGTCCTCTGCGACTTCTTCATCGTCTCAATCTTCGGCAACAGCGCCATGAGCGAGGTGCTCGCCGGCAATACCGAGTTCGCCCAGGAGGCCATCAACAGCCCCGAGCACGGGTGGTATGCGCTGCTGGAAATGTTCCCGGGCGCGCCGTTCCTGATCGGTCTGGCCACCCTCTCGGGTCTGCTGTTCTACCTCACCAGCGCCAATTCCGGTGCGATGGTGATGTCGAACTTCTCCTCCATGATCCCCGATCCGGCGATGGACGGCGCCAAGTGGCTGCGCATCTTCTGGGCCCTGGTCACCGCGATCCTCACGGTGGCCATGCTGGTGGCCGGCGGCGTGACAACCATGGAATACGCAACCCTGATCTTCGCGTTGCCGGTGACCGTCATCGCGTATCTCGTGATGGCCTCCTTCTCGAAGGTGCTCAGGATGGAACGGGCCGAGCGCGAGGGGCAGGTGCTGCGACGGCGCACTGCTGCCGCCCATGGCGGGCAGATACCGGAGAAGACCTGGCGGCAGCGCCTGGCGCGGCTGCGGTCCTACCCGTCGAACAAGGCCGTGGCACAGTTCGCCGAGCGGGTCGTGCAGCCGGCGCTGCAGGACGTCGCCAAGGAATTCACCGAACTCGGCTACGAGGCAGAGATGACGACGACGCCGAACCCGAAGACCGGCATCGACGAGCACATCCTCGTGGTGAATATGGACGACCACCGCGACTTCCACTACCAAGTGGCCGCGGTCGAGGCCCCCGTTCCGACCTTCGGCGGCCGCAGCATGCCCCGCGAGATCGACACGTACTACCGGCTCGAGGTGTTTACCCAGACCGGCAGCGAGGGCTACGACCTCATGGGTTTGACCCAGCAACAGGTCATCAACGACGTCCTCGACCGATACGAGGCGCACCTGGCGTTCCTCAAGTACTCCAGCGAACACGCCTACGCCTCCGTCCTCACCCCCGTGGTGCCGCCGACGACCGAGTCGATTCCGCACGTGCCCAAGAAGGCCGACGACGTCGAGAAGCTCGACGAATCCTAGGAGCGCCGGCCTGCGTCTCGGCGGCCCATTGACTCCCGACGAGCCGCCGGCCCCGTTCCGATACAGTCGTTGCATGGGCACCGACGACATTTCCTTCCATACCCGCAAGTGGGTGCGCCCCGAAGACCTTAACGCCAACGGCACCCTTTTTGGCGGCAGCTTGCTGCGGTGGATCGACGAACAGGCGGCCATCTACGCCATCGTCCAGCTGGGCAACGGCAAGGCAGTCACCAAGTACATGTCGGAGATCAACTTCGTCAGCTCGGCCCGCCAGGGCGATCTGATCGAGATGGGCCTGAAGGCCACGCATTTCGGCCGGACGTCCCTGACGATGCGGGCCGAGGTGCGGAACATGTTCACGCGCCAATCGATCCTGACCATCGAGAAGATCGTGTTCGTGAACCTGGGCGAGGACGGCAAACCCGCACCGCACGGCTTCACCGAGATCACGTACAGCCGCGACAGGGTGCCCCGGCAACATCTGGATCCCACGGCGGTCCAGGACTAGCGGGCCGGCGTCCCGCGGACGGCGGAGAGGGTCACCCGGGTCCAGCCGGTGGACGAGGAGGCCCGAAGCGCCGAAACCACCGGCGGGCCGGGTCCGAGGACCCGGCCCGCCGCCGTCGTTGTTTGTGAGGGGTTACTCCGTCGCCGCCAGCTGGCCGCAGGCGCCGTCGATCTCCTTGCCGCGGGTGTCGCGCAGTGTGGTGGGGACGCCGGCGTCGTTCAGCCGGGCCACGAACTCGCGGGTGACGTCCGGGTCGGACGAGGTCCAGATGGAGCCCGGGGTCGGGTTCAGCGGGATGGGGTTGACGTGCACCCAGCCGCGGCCGCGCTTGTTGAGCTTCTTGGCCAGCAGGTCGGCCCGCCACGCGTGGTCGTTCATGTCCTTGATCAGCGCGTACTCGATGGAGACGCGCCGGCCGGTGCGCTGGTAGTAGCCGTAGGCGGCGTCCAGTGCTTCGTCGACCTTCCAGCGGGAGTTCACCGGGATCAGTTCGTCGCGCAGTTCGTCGTCCGGGGCGTGCAGGCTGAGCGCGAAGGTGAAGGGGAGGTTCTCATCGGCCAGCTTGTTGATCGCCGGCACCAGGCCCACGGTGGAGACGGTGATGCCGCGGGCGCTCATGCCCAGGCCCTCGGGCGCCTCGTCCACCATGCGGTGCACGGCATTCATCACGCGCTTGTAGTTGGCCAGCGGCTCACCCATGCCCATGAAGACGATGTTGGTAACCCGGCCCGCGTCGGGGCCGGCGTCCTTGCGCTTGCCGCCGAGGCCGCCCTCGGCGATGACCCGGTTGGCCTGAACGATCTGGTCCAGAATTTCCGCGGTGGACATGTTGCGGGTCAGGCCGGCCTGGCCGGTGGCGCAGAACGGGCAGTTCATGCCGCAGCCGCACTGGCTGGAAACGCAGAGCGTGACCCGGCCCGGGTAGCGCATCAGGACCGATTCGACCAGCGAGCCGTCGAAGAGGCGCCAGAGGAACTTGATCGTGTCGCCGTTGTCGGTGGTCAGGCGCTTGACCTCGGTGAGGAGGGTGGGGAAAAAGGTCTCGGCCAGTTCCGCGCGCCGCTCCTTGGGCAGGTCGCTCATGCGCTCGGGGTCGGTGGTGTAGTGCTGGAAGTAATGCGTGGACAGCTGCTTGGCCCGGAACGCCGGCAGTCCCAGCTCCTTCATCTTGTCCTGCCGCTCGGCCAGCGTCATGTCGGCGAGGTGGAGCGGCGGCTGCGTGACGCGCGGGGACTTGAACTGCAGCAGCGGACGGCCCTCGCTGGTGACGGCCTGGTTCCAGCCCTCGGCGGCGGGACGCACCTGGGGCCGGTCGGAAGTTTTTTGGGGGGAAGAAATCTGCGAAGACATTGCCACCTATTGTCTCACAGGCACGATATAGTTCTCCCTTCGCCGCCGGCGGGCCGGGGCCGCGGCTGCTGCCGGCCGCTCGGCCGCCGCTGGGCAGGGCGAGGTGTGCTTATTCTGGTCCAATGCGGATATGGAGCCTGCACCCCCGGCTGCTCGACCGGAGGGGTCTGGTGGCCTGCTGGCGGGAGGCCTTGCTGGCGCAAAAGGTTCTCGCAGGCGAAACCAAGGGCTACCGCAACCACCCGCAGCTGCAGCGGTTCCGTGCCGCGGAGGACCCGATGGCAGCCATCGGCGCCTATCTGGAGGGGCTGGCAGCCGAGGCTGCGGCCCGCGGATATGCCTTCAACACCAGCCTGATCCGGTGTCCGGGAACCTCGGCGGCCGGTGCCGCCGCAAGGCAGCGGCAGCCGAGCCTGCCGGTCCATTCGGAACAGCTCAGCTTCGAACTGCGGCATCTGATCGCCAAACTCGCGGTGCGGGACCCGGACCACGCCGTGGTCCTGAACCAGCGGCTGGAGCGGCAAAGCCCCGGCCGGGTCCCCGACCCCCATCCGCTGTTCACCACGGTCGAGGGACCGGTGGAGGATTGGGAACGGCCGGTGTGACGCCTTCCGGCCCTCCGGCGTGCACGGGTCCGGCCGGGGTGTGGCCGACCCGGAGTCCGGCTGTTGTGACCGGAGTGGTTAATTGAGTGACTCAATCGCCCCGACCGTGCACCGGCCTGGCGTTCGCCGGGGGTTCTCCGACCTCGTGGATGGTATGGCCGCTGCAAGCCGTCTTGGTTACGCTGGCTCGCTCGATGCGTGACACGGTGAACCATCGCATGGCGTTGCGCAGCCGGCACCACCCCACCAAGTACCACTGGCCGTTCGTGGAGGCGAACAGCACCGGCTCAACGTCGCGGGTGGTCGTGGTCTCGTCTTTCGAGGTGTAGCGGATGCGGATCACCCGCTGCTCGGCCATCGCCTCCTCCAGTGCCGACTTGATGGAGCGCGACGAGGAGGGAAGCGCGTTGACCCAGACGCGGTGGGCCAGCTCGTCGGCCCGTGCTCGGGTTTTGGGATCGAGGACGTCCAGGATCTTCTGGATACCTGCTGCTGCCAGATCGGCGTAGGGGGCATCGGGTGCAGCGGACACGGCTGCCATGAGCGCCACGGCCTGCGCCGGGGACAGGCTGACGGGCGGCAGCGACGCGCCTGTAGCCAATCCGTAGCCACCGCCGGGACCCGGGCGAGACCATACAGGCGCACCGCTGTTCTCTAACGCATCGAGGTCTCTCTTAATAGTGCGCACGGATACCGCGAACTCTCTCGCCAACCGGTCGGCGGAAACCCCCCGTGCGCCGCTGCGGCGCAACATCTCGGACAGGGCATGGAGCCGCTCGACCCGCTTCACAGTTCAGGCGCCGACAAAATCATGACATAAATAGTGACATACCCTTGTCCGCAGTGCCTGCGAGGGTCGTGCCATGACAACTACTACGAGCACTCCGACCATCATTCTCATCGCCGGCCACTGGCTGGGCGCTTGGGCGTGGGATGAAGTCCTTGAACACCTGAGGACCGACCGCTCCCGCGCAATCGCGATGACGCTGCCCGGTCTCGACGGGGACGATCCCGAGCGAGCGGCGAAGACTCTCGACGATCAAGCCGCGGCGGTCCTAGACGTCATCGCTCAACTCGGGGTCTTCGAGGATCAGCCCGCAACTCTCGTCGCCCACAGCGGGGCGAACGCCCCCGTCAGCCTCGTCCTCGACCGGCACCCTGAGCTTGTCCATCGAGTGGTGTGGGTCGACTCCGGCCCCGTGGCCACGGGAAGCGCCTTCGCCCCGGACCTCCCGGAGGAGTTGGAAGAGCTTCCGCTGCCGCCCCTCGACGTCCTCGCACAGCAGGCGAGCCTCGAAGGCCTGAGCGCGGAGGTCCTCGAACGTTTCCAGGCCCGGGCCGTCCCTGAGCCCGGACCCGTGCTGCGTCAGCCCGTCGAGCTCACGAACGATGCCCGCCGCAAGGTCCGGACCACCCTGGTGTGCTGCTCGATCCCGAGCGCGCAGGTGCTGGAACTGGCCTGCGCAGGCCATGCCATGTTTGCCGAAGTCGCGAACATCGAGCACCTCGACGTCCTTGACCTCCCGACGGGGCACTGGCCTATGTGGAGCCGTCCCCGCGACCTCGCCACGGCCATCCGGTCAGCGGCTTCTCAAACAAACTGAACTGCACGTACAACCTGAAGGGGTCGGCCGCATCCGCGGCGCATGCGGCAGCCAGCCGCCCCTTCCCACGCTTGATCGACGTGCCCGGTCAGTAGAGCCAGGGGCCGGCCCTGGGCATGGCCGAGCCGGGAGCTAGCGGCTCCGGCCCTCCTGGAAGCGCACAATGCGCTCGATGGCCGTGGCCACGGCCTCGGCACCGGCGGCAAAGGACAGCCGGACGGAGCGCGTGCCGTTGACGGCATCGAAGTCGGCGCCGGGGACCAGTGCGACGCCCTCTTCCTCCAGGAGCGCCCGGCAGTATTCGGCCGAGTCGGCGAAGCCCTCCAGCTGCCGCCCGAGGTCGGCGTACAGGTAAAAGGCCCCGTCGGCCGGTGCCGCGCTCCCCCACTCGAGCCGGCTCAGGTTCTGCAGCAACAGGGCACGCACCTCGGCGAACGCGGCCACCGCGGCCTCCGCCTCCCTGTAGGAGTCCGCCTCGAACGCCGCCAGTGCCGCCAGCTGGGCC
>NZ_JBNHGF010000015.1:0-22192 GCF_059091005.1 Arthrobacter sp. Y3223164 | reverse complement strand
CGGCGTCGGAAAACAGTCCCGGCCGGCCCGCCGCGTGTCCGGACGTGTCCGCCCACGCCACCTGCTGCGGTTCCCAGGTCGCGCCGCCGTCGAAACTGCGGCGCAGCAGCAGGTCGCCGGTCGCAGGCGACCGGCCCTGCCTTCCCATCCCTGCATAGGCGACGACGGCGCTGCCCGCCGGAGTCACGGCGAGCGCCGGAGCCCGGTACTGCCGGTAGCCCTCCACGCCCCGAACGGCGAGGACCTGTTCCATTCCTCCACCGTACCGGCCGCGGCGCCCCGAGGGCAGTGCCGGACGACACGCCGGATCAATCCGGTTGCCTGGCCCAACCATCGGCCACTATGTGAACTGAAGCACACGTTGCAGTTCTGCTCGCACCCCTCTCCTGAAAGGACGCCCGACGATGAGTTGGTTGGACCGATCGCATACGATCGCCCCTCCGGGCTTTAACCGCTGGCTGATTCCGCCGGCTGCGCTGGCCGTGCATTTGTGTATCGGCCAGGCCTACGCGACCAGTGTGTACAAGAACGCCCTGGTCGCCCACTTCGACGTCAGCCTGACCGAGATCGGCATCATCTTCTCCATCGCCATGGTGATGCTCGGGCTCTCCGCCGCCGTCATGGGCACCTGGGTGGACCGCAACGGTCCGCGCATGGCGATGTTCACCTCCGCGGTGTTCTGGAGCTCCGGCTTCCTGGTCGGCTCGATGGGCATCTTCACCGAACAACTCTGGCTGGTCTACCTGGGCTACGGCGTGATCGGCGGCATCGGCCTGGGCATCGGCTACATCTCCCCCGTATCAACCCTGATCAAGTGGTTCCCGGACCGCCCCGGCCTGGCCACCGGCATGGCGATCATGGGCTTTGGCGGCGGAGCGCTGATCGCCAGCCCGGTCTCCACCGCACTGCTGCAGTTCTACGACCCCAGTTTCGACGGGACCCCGGGCTGGGTGGCCAGCGGCGACGCCGTCGGCAAGCTGTTCCTGACCCTGGCCGTGGTGTACCTGGCCTACATGCTGTTCGGTGCCTTCACGATCAAGGTTCCGGCGGACGGCTGGAAGCCCGAAGGCTTCGACGCCTCGAAGGTCAAGGCCAAGGCCCTGGTCACCACGGCGAACGTCTCGGCGAAGAATGCCATCAAGACCCGCCAGTTCTGGCTGGTCTGGGTCGCCCTGTTCTGCAATGTCACGGCAGGCATCGGCATCCTGGAGCAGGCCTCCCCGATGATCCAGGACTTCTTCCGCCAGCCCGACGGCGTTTCGCTGGTGTCCGCGGGCGTTGCGGCCGGATTCGTGGGGCTGCTCTCGATCGCGAACATGGGCGGCCGGTTTGTCTGGTCCACCACCTCCGACTACCTGGGCCGCAAGAACAACTACATGCTGTACCTGGGCGTGGGCGCCGCCTTGTACGTGGTGCTCGCCCTGTTCGGCTACACCTCCACCGGGCTGTACGTGCTGCTGGCGGCCGTCATCATCAGCTTCTACGGCGGCGGCTTCGCCACCGTGCCGGCCTACCTGCGCGACCTGTTCGGCACCTTCCAGGTGGGCGCCATCCACGGCCGCCTGCTCACGGCCTGGTCCGCCGCCGGCATCGCCGGGCCGTTGATCGTCAACGCCTTCCTGGATGCCCAGGGCAAGCCGGGCGAGCTGACGGCGCAGGCCTACCAGCCGGCCCTGCTCACCATGGTGGGCCTGCTGGTCATCGGCTTCATTGCCAACCTGATGGTCAAGCCGGTGGACAGCAAGTACCACGAGGCACCGGCCAGGGATGCCGGCGAAGCCGCGATGGCCGGAAAGGAGGCCTGAGATGAAGAAAGCCCAAGTAGCCCTCGGCTGGGTGCTGGTCGGCGTGCCGCTGCTCTACGGCGTCAGCCAGACGCTGCTGAAGGTCTCCGCGCTTTTCGGCTGACCCAACTGCGCACCTACCCCACTGCGCACCTCCCCCGCATCACCGCTTCGCCGGCCCACCTGGTGAAGCTCAACCCCCGGCAGGCCCGGCTCCCTCGAGCCGGGCCTGTTGCTTGACAGCGGACCGGCCGGTCGTAGCGTTGGACATGCCATGGAATGGTTCAGTGCCGAGGGGTTCGAGTTGGCGCGGCAGGTGCTGCAGCGGGGCATCGCCGCGGTGTTCCTGATCGCCTTCGCCTCGGCGCTGGCCCAGTTCCCGGCCCTGCTGGGCGAACACGGGCTGCTGCCCGTGCCCCGGTTGCTGCAGCGAAGAACCCCGCGCGGCTTCACCCTCTTCCGCTGGGGATACACGGACCGCCGGCTGCGCGCGGTGGCGTGGGCCGGCGTCGTCATCGCAGCCCTGTTGGTGGCCGGCCTGCCGCAGCTGGGACCGCCGTGGCTGCCGATGATCGCGTTCCTGGCCCTGTGGTTCCTGTACATGTCCATCGTGAATGTGGGCCAGACGTTCTACGGCTTCGGCTGGGAGACGCTGCTGCTCGAGGCCGGCTTCCTTGCCGCCTTCCTGGGCTCGGACCGGGTGGCGCCGCCGGCCCCGGTGCTGTGGCTGTTCATCTGGCTGGTGTTCCGGCTGGAGTTCGGCGCCGGCATGATCAAGATGCGCGGCGACCCGGTCTGGCGGGACCTGACCGCCCTGTACTACCACCACGAAACCCAGCCGATGCCCAATCCGGCCAGCTGGTTTTTCCACCACCTGCCCAAACCGCTGCACAAGGTGGAGGTGGCCGGCAACCACTTTGCCCAGCTGGTGGTGCCGTTCTTCCTGTTCTTTCCGCAGCCGGTGGGCAGCATGGCGGCCGCGGTCGTGATCGTCACGCAGCTGTGGCTGGTGGTGTCGGGCAACTTCGCGTGGCTGAACACCCTGACCATCCTGCTCGCCTTCGCGGCGGTGTCCGACGACGCGGTGCAGGCCATCCTGCCGGTGGGTGACTTCACGCCGGAGTACCGGCAGGAACCGGTGTGGTTCACCGTTGTGGTGCTCGCGGTGTGCGCCCTGCTGGTGTACCTGAGCTATTGGCCGTTGAAAAACCTGTTCAGCCGGCACCAGCTGATGAACGCCAGTTTCAACAGCTGGCACCTAGCCAATGCCTACGGCGCCTTCGGCTCCATCACGCGGGAACGTTACGAAGTGGCCGTGGAAGGGTCCGCCGACGGCGTCCACTGGCGCGAGTACGGGTTCAGGGGCAAGCCCGGAGACCCGCAGCGGATGCCGCGGCAGTACGCGCCCTACCACTTGAGGCTCGACTGGCTGATGTGGTTCCTGGCGCTGGGCTCCCGCGGCGAAAACTGGTTCATCCCGCTGCTGGTGCGGCTGCTGGAAGCCGACAAGGCCACGCTGAAGCTGCTCAGGCACGATCCATTCGACGGTGTACGGCCGCTCTACGTGCGCGCGACGCTCTACCACTACCGGTTTTCCACGTGGGCAGAAAAACGAAGCACCGGCCAATGGTGGATCCGCCGGGAGTCCGGCCAGCTGGTCCCCCCGCTCTCCCGCCCGGGCGCCGCGGAATAACCCGGGCCGGCCCGCGGTTGCCGCCAGTAGACACCATGCATATGCATATATGCCTGACCCATGAAAGGCGGCCACCGCGTGGCACAGACAATCGAGCTCGGGCTGGACACCTTCGGAGACGTCACCACCGGAGCCGACGGCAAGCTCCTGCCGCACGATGAGGTCATTCGGAACGTGATCGCCGAAGCCAAGCTGGCCGACGAGGTCGGCCTGGACTTCATCGGCATCGGCGAACACCACCGCGAGGACTTCGCGGTGTCCGCCCCCGATGTGGTGCTGGCCGCGATCGCCGGCCAGACCAGCCGCATCCGCCTGGGCTCGGCCGTGACCGTGCTCAGCTCCGACGACCCGGTCCGGGTGTTCCAGCGCTTCTCCACCCTGGACGCCGCCTCGAACGGCCGCGCCGAAGTCATCCTGGGCCGCGGCTCGTTCACGGAGTCCTTCCCACTGTTCGGCCTGGACCTGGCCGACTACGACGTCCTCTTCGACGAGAAGCTCCACCTCTTCACCGAACTGCTCAAGGAAGAGCCCGTCACCTGGGCCGGCCGCACCCGGCCGCGGCTGGACAACAAGCGGGTTTACCCGCCCACGGCCTCCGGCAGCCTGAAAACCTGGATCGCCGTCGGCGGCACCCCGCAGTCGGTGGTCCGCGCGGCCCACTACGGCCTGCCGCTGATGCTGGCCATCATCGGCGGGGCACCGATGAACTTCGCCCCCTTCACCGAGCTCTACCAGCGTGCGCTGGACCAGTTCGAAAAGCCGGCGCTGCCCGTCGGAGCGCACTCCCCCGGCTACATCGCGGACACGGACGAGCAGGCCCGCGAGGAGATGTGGCTGCCGTATGCGGACATGCAGGAGCGGATCGGCCGCGAGCGCGGCTGGAGCCGGATGACCCGCGGCCAGTTCGAGGCCGAGGCGGGCCCGGACGGCGCCCTGTTCGTCGGCTCCCCGGAGACCGTGGCCACCAAGATCGTGAAGGTCGCCAAGGGCCTGGGCCTGTCCCGCTGGGACATGAAGTACAGCCTGGGCACCCTCCCGCACGGGAAGCTGATGAACTCCATCGAGCTCTACGGCACCAAGGTGGCGCCGCTGGTGCGGGAGCAGCTGGCGGAGTAGTCGCCGAACGGGCGGGGCTGGCGCGCGTCAGCGTTCGACGGCGGCGGGAGGCTTCGCGGGGAAGCCTCCCGCCGTCGTCGTGCTCGCCTTGGTGGTGATTTTTCGGGCGGGCGTCATTTCTTTGCGCGCGGGGACGTCCGCCAGGGGTCTCACCATCGTGGTTTTATCGTTCAACCCGTACCCTGAATGATGTGCGCGTTCTTGTGAAACCTTTTATTGCCCTCATCCTGCTGCTCGCCCTCGCTTTCGCGGGGGTGGCCCCGGCCTCGGCGGTCACCAGGAACGCGCAGGATCCGTTCGTCGCCGAGGTGCTGCGGCTGACCAACCTTTACCGCGCGCAGAACGGCCTCTCGCCCGTGGTCTGGAACCAGAACGTAGGCAATGTTGCCCAGCAGTGGTCCGAGGAGCTGAACACGCGGATCAACAAGAACACGCTGGACATGAACAAGATCCATCGCCCGGGCTACGGCAGCAACGAAATCCCGCGCGGTTTCGACTGGTACACCGAGAACATCGCCATCAACAACTCCGCCCGCGAGGTGGTGGACTGGTGGATGAACTCCCCCGCGCACCGCGCCGGCCTGCTCAGCCCCAACGCCACGGACATCGGCGTGGGGTATATGAAGACCACGCACAAGGACTGGTACGGGATGTACGTGGCGGTGGCGAACATGGCCGGCTACGCAACCACCCGGGCAACGCTGCCCCCGCATCCGGGCATGGTGCGCGCCAGCTTCCAGCATGGCGACGTCGCGGCCATCGACTCCGCGGGGAACCTCTACGCCTACGACTCGGCCAAGGGCCACGACCTTTACAAGCGCCGGCTTGTAGCGAGCGGGTTCAAGGGAGTGTCACAGGTTCAGGTGGCCGACTGGAACGCCGACGGCGTGCTCGATGTGGTGGTGCGCTGGAAGTCCGGCAAACTGACGGCTCACTTCGGCAAGCCGGACGGCGGACTGGAAAGTGCCGCCACCATCGGATCCAGCGGGTGGGGAAACTACGACGTCACCGTTACCGCGTGGAAACAGGCCGACCCCTACCCTGCGCTGCTGGCCCGCAACACCGACACCGGCCGGCTCTACTACTATCCGAACCCGGCCGGACTCAATCACGGCAGCCGCACGCTGCTGGGCACCGGCTGGAAGTCCCTGCCGATCTTCACGGCCGACATCGACGGCGACGCCAAGATGGACGTCGTGGCCAAGACACCCCAGGGCCAGCTCAAGCTGTACCGGTCCAACGGCGCCGGCAAGTTCATTTCCGAGACCAGACGGATCATCGGCTCCTCGGGCTGGAACGCGATGACGCATCTGTCCCTGATCCGGGACCATCTGGGCGACGGAAAGCAAGGCGTACTGGCCCGCGACTCCCGCGGCAATCTGTACCACTACCCGGTGCTGATCAACAAGCTTGGCTCGCGGGCCGTCATCGGCGTCGGCGGCTGGCAAACCCTGATCATCGGCAGCTGACGCCGAGCGCCCGAGGGTCGAGGGCCGGCGGCGTCCAGCCGCGCTCCTGACCGGCGCGCGCCGGGGCGTCCTGCGGAGCTGGTTCTGCCGGGCTACTCTTCCCCGCCCAAGAGCTGCTCCCCTTCCGGCCCGGCACCGTCGTTGTCAGCCGGCAGGTTTTCTTCGAGGTCCCGGTCGATCTCCGATCCGGGTTCGATGACGATGCCGTCTTCGTTCTGCGGGATGTCCGGATCCAGTTCCGGGCGGTCTTCGCTCACAGCATTGCTCCCTTCACCGTCGCTTACGTGTTGGCTCCTCAGCCGCCGGCATGCCCTCACCCGTGGGCGCGCTTGTTCTCGTCCGGCGCGTGCACGTGCGTGCCGCCGACGAGTTCCACCAGGCCCTCCACCGCCGAGGACAAGGACAGATCCGGAGTCCGGGCAATGAAAGGCACCAGCAGCCTGTTCTCCTTCTCGATGTGCAGTGCGAACACGCTGCACATCGAGGCGGCCACCGTGGCCGTCTCCATTCCTTCGGCGCCCCGGAGTTCGTCCAGCAGCGAGGCCAGCGCGGTATGGTCGGCCAGCAGCGACTCCACCAGGAGCCGGGCTTCCCCGGTCGCCCCGGCCGGCCCGTACAGTTGGGCTTCTTCCAACTCGGCGTGTGGCAACATCTCCCGTTCGCCCCACTCCAGCAGTATGCCGTGCGCGTTGTAGACGGTGTCTTCGTCTCCGGTGTCGAGGGCACGGGTGAGCTCCGCCGTCGTCGCCTGCAGCCGGGCCAGCATCTCACGGTGGTGGCTAACGACGGCGGCCGCGGCCGCGTTCTCTGCCTCGACGCTGCTGTCGGTCACCGCATGCTCCTCGGGTCGAGGTGGGGCCGCCTGCAGGCGGACCGGGTCTGTCCATTGTCGACGCGGGCAGGCGGGCTGTCGAGGGTCAGGCCGCCCCAGCCGCCCGGCGCCCGAGGCTGCCCATCATCCGGGCTACGCCGGGAAACGCGGAGGATCCTGCCGATCGTAGTGCCGCTCCGTCCGCTGCTCTGGCGGCGTGCGGCACGTCGTGCTAGTACGGGAGTGGCCTGACAATCGCCGGGCCGGGTCAAGTCCGGGCCTCAGGATGAATGCCGGCTCCGGCCGGCTGACTGGAAGGAAAACCGTCATGCCCAACTATCGGATCGGATATTTTGTCGGGAGCCTGGCCAGCGGCTCCATCAACCGGACCCTTTCGAAGGCGCTGATTAAGCTCGCCCCGGAGGGTATGGAGTTCAACGAGATCCCCATCCGGGACCTCCCCCTCTACAACTCGGATTACGACGCCGACTACCCCGCCGAGGGCCGGGCACTGAAGGAAGCGGTGGAGGCCTCCGACGGCATCCTTTTCATCTCACCCGAATACAACCGGTCCATCCCCGGAGCCTTGAAGAACGCCATTGACTGGGGGTCCCGCCCGTGGGGGACCAACTCCTTCGCCCGCAAGCCCACCGGCATCATCGGCGCTTCCCCGGGAGGTATCGGCACCGCCGTCATGCAGTCGAGCATGCGCAGCGTTCTCAGCTTCCTGGACGCCCCGCAGCTCAACGCCCCCGAGGCCTACATCAGCTTCAACCCGGACATCTACGGCGACGACGGCGAGGTCAGGGACGAGTCCACGCAGGCCTTCCTGCGCCACTACATGGAGGAGTACTCCGCCTTCGTCCAGCGTGTCCTTGACGCGAACGCCGCCGGACACATTGGAGACGAGGACCCCGAATCCCGCAAGTGACGCCACAACGGTGGTGGATGCGGTCGTTCAGCTAGCCACGGGTCAGAGGTGGGCCCGACGAGGGTGAACCGCTCCCGGGGCTCTCCCGCGGTTTACCGGAGGGGACGCCCGCCCCCTCGGGCAGGCTACCGGTTGGCGATGGCAGCCGCCGTGGCGAAGTAGTCGGCGTCGACCATGACGGCGTAGCGCTCGGCTTCGAGGGACTTGACCGACTTGAAGTCCCGGCGTCCCCCGGTGCTCCAATGCCCGATGAAACCGAAGGCGGCCCCCCATACTGCTGCGATGACCACGCTTCCCAGCAGCACGCTCAGCCAGACAATACCGGGGACAAAGAGCCCGAACAGAAGTCCGATGAGCAGGCCGAACCAGGCGCCGCCCGCAGCTCCGGCCAGCGCGGCCTTGCCCTTGGTCATCCGGCCCGTGACCTGCTCCACGCTGCTGATGCCGAGGCCGACAATGCGCACGTGCTCCACCGGGAACTTCTCATCCGAGAGGCGGTCCACCAGGCGCTGCGCCTGCAGGTAGTCCTTGAACTCGGCGAGCACGGCTGAGGTTCCCGGAGCCGCCGGACCGGAAACAGTCGACTGATGCTGGAATGATGTGGTGGTCATGTTCCTACCTCCAATGGTGTTGTCTTTGTGGACGCATCAAGCTTAGCAAATTTAGTTAGGTTAGCCGAACCGAATCTTTCTGGATAGGCTTCCCCCATGACCGATACAGCGACGCAAGCGGGCGACGGCGACAGGCCGACATCAGGAGTGCAGGTCCGTCACGGCTTCGCCCTGATGCTCCAGTGGGCCAGCAGGAAAAAAATCCGACACTTCGTCTTCGGCCCGGCAGCCGCTGACCTCTCACCAACCGATACGGCGCTGCTGGAATACCTCACCGGGAACGGCCCAACGCGCCTTTCGGACCTAGCCGCACAGTGGGGAGTGAATAAATCGACCATGAACCCGCAAGTCCGCCGGCTTGAAGGCAGAGGACTGATCGATCGCAACCTGACCCCGCGGATCGCCGCGCCACCCTTCTTGGCACATCAGCCAGTGGAATCGAACTGCAAAGGCAAATCGGCCAGGATGGCGCCGCGGCCTTCGACGAAATCCTTCCCACGTGGTCACCTGAAGACCGGGAAATCCTCGGCGCAATGCTGGTCCGCTGTGCCAAAGAACTTTCCGCAGCCACGCCCCGGCTTTTCCAGTACGGCTCACCCGGGGCTTCCTTGCCCGAGTCCACCCGGGAATGACCCGGGAAGCACTCCCGCTGGGAGTACCTGTCGCAAGTCATTGCAGCCGCTAAGCCGAGCCCGGTGTGGCATCCCGGACCCGGTCCGGGGGACTGTGCATTGCCGGTGCCCCGGCGGGCGGGCATGATGCTGAGATGAGGCTGGCGGGAGAAGCGACCGGCTCTTCTCTCGATCACTGGCTGTTGTCGGGGGCCGAGCGGGGCAACGACGCTACACAGCTGCTCCCATGGACGGCCGGCAACGAGGTGCGCGTGCTTGTGCACGGCCGGGAGTATTTCCCGCTCCTGGCCGCTGAGCTGCATGCCACGGGGCCGGGGGACCTGGTCCTCATTGCCGGGTGGCGCATGGACGCCGACGAGCTGCTCACCGCCGGCCTGACCGTGGCGGAAGCGCTGAGCCGCAGCGCGCGGCGCGGAGCCACGGTCAAGGGGCTCCTGTGGCGATCCCATCCCTCCTGGATAGTGGGCACGCTGGGACAGAACCGGGAGTTGGCCGCCGCCATCAACGCCTCGGGCGCCGAGATGCTGCTCGACCACCGCGTTCGCAGATTCGGCAGTCACCACCAGAAGTTCGTGGTCATCCGGCGCGCGGCCCATCCTTCCACCGACGTCGCCTTCGTGGGCGGGATGGATCTGGCCCGGTCCCGCGGCGACGACGAGACCCATCGAGGGGACCCGCAGCCCCGCAGATTTGCCCGCGCCTACGGACCGACTCCGGCATGGCACGATGTGCAGCTGCTGCTGCGCGGACCGGTCGTCCTTGAGGTGGAGAAAGTGTTTCGTGAGCGCTGGGACGACCCCGCACCGATGGCACGCTTGCCATGGCACCGGCTGCCGGACATGATCCGCGGCCTCCGGCAGCAGGCTTCCCCCTTGCCTCCCCCGCGGCCGGCACCGCCTGCCGCGGGTGACTGCGAGGTGCAGTTGCTGCGCACCTACCCCAAACGCTCTCCGGGCTACCCGTTCGCACCCGGCGGCGAGCGCAGCGTGGCCCGCGATTACGCGAAGGCGCTGCGGCGAGCACGACAGTTGGTCTACGTGGAGGACCAGTATCTGTGGTCAGCCGACGTCGGCCGGGTCTTCGCGGAAGCCCTGCACCGCCATCCCGGCCTCCATGTCATCGCAGTCTGCCCCCGCTTCCCTGACCAGGAGGGCAGGCTCAAGGTTCCACCGGCGCTGTTCGGTCAGGGTTTGTCCTGGCGCATGGTGCACGACGCCGGAGGCGACCGGCTGCTGATGCTGGACATCGAAAACGGGCGGGGCTGGCCAATCTACGTCCACTCGAAAGTCTGCGTGGTCGACGACGTCTGGGCCGCCGTGGGCAGCGCCAACCTGAACCGGCGATCCTGGAGCCACGATTCCGAACTCACGGCCGCCGTGCTCGACGAACAGCGCGACCCGAGGCCACCGGCAGACCCGGCAAAACTCGGTGACGGCGCCCGCCCGTTCGCCCGTGACCTGCGCCTGCGGCTACTCTGCGAACATCTGGGACGCGTCCCCGGCGATAATGCTGACCTCCTCGATCCCCGCGAGGCTGTACGCGCCGTCCGCTCAAGCGCCGACGAGCTCGATGCCTGGCACCGTGCAGGTCGCTTGCTGCCGCGGCCGCAAGGACGGCTGCGCTCCCATACCCCGGCGGAGGGATCCCCTTGGCAGCGCCGGTTGGCAGCCCCGGCCTACCGGCTCCTCTTCGACCCGGACGGCCGCCCCCTCCGGATGAGACTGCGGCGCCGTTACTGACCGTCATGCCACCGCCGCGCTGCCGGCCCCTCGTGGAAACCATGTCTCGGGCGATTCAGCCGCGCTGGTCTGCTTTCGTCAGCTCTCGCAGCCGACGCCGTCGCCGTCGCGGTCGAATTTGGTGTCCCAGCCGGGGTCGCCCGCCCGGATCGGGGCCGCGCCGGCTTCCTTCACGGCGGTGCAGTTCTTGTAGAACACGTTCCCGCCGGCTGGCGCCTCCTGGACAGGCGCCGGTGCAGGCTGTTGGTTTGGGGCTGGAGCGGGCTTGGGTGCCGCCGGCGCGGCTGCCACTGGCTCGTCCACTCCCCCGTCGGCCGGGACCGGTTGGTCCGGGCAGGACGTGGAGAGGATGTTCTTGATGGCGTCGTGCTCGGCCTGGGTCATCCAGAGTCCGTACTTGGCTTTGACGGCGGTCTGCAGGGCCACGTACTCGCAGCGGAACGCCTTGTTCGGCGGCAGCCAGGTCGCAGCGTCGCCGTCGGACTTGGAGCCGTTGGTGGGTCCGTCCACCGCCAGCAGATTCAGCGGGTCGTTGGCGAAGACTTCGCGCTGGTTCTTGGCCAGCCGCTGGGCACCCTTCTGCCAGGCGTCCGAGAGGGCGACAACGTGGTCGATCTGGACGGCGGTGCTGGTCTTGTTGCCGCGGACGAAGTCGATGGTCGTGGCGGTGAAGGGATCGGTCAGCACCCCTGAGGTGACCACACAGCCGCCGGCCTTGAGGACCGCGTAGTCCAGATCGCGCTGAAGGATGTCATTGCGCGCGTCGCAGCCGTTACGGTCCGGATCCAGCCAGCCGTCACCGAACTGGTCGCGCGAGTATCCGGTCTTTGGGGCGCGGCCCTTGATCGCGATGCTTTCCAGTTGTTCCAGGGCGGTGCCGGCAGGCTCCTCCTCCGGTTCCTGCGCCGGCGGGGCCTTGGGCTCCTCCGTCTTCTCGGTCGGTTCCGGGGTTTCGGGAACCCGGGTCGGTTCGGGGCTGTCGGTCACCTCGATGGTGGGGGCGACCAGGGGCTGGTCCGCTTCGGCGGGCGAGGTGCAGCCGGACAGCAGGACGGCCAGCGCCAAGCAGGCAAGTGCGAGGGGTTTCTTCTTCTCCATGTCCATTCATGTCTACGGCAGACGCCTCATCGCGCCCGGATGGACACGCCGTAGCGGCAGGCATATGAAGGCGGAGCAGAGCGGAGGGAAATCACTGATCGATCAATAGTCTTCGCGGTGGGGAACAAGCCGCAGACAAGGATCGGTTCCGCGGTTCAAAGGCTCCGGAGCGGGCAGGGGGCAAACAACCGTGAGCACCATGGAAGCTGCTTCAACCCGCCGGTTCCATGCTCCCGTTTATCGCGGTCCCCTGGTGTGACGTCCTGGGCCGCGACGGAACCTCGGCCGGGTCAGCCGCCGGGCGGGCCGCAGCCGCACTGTCGCCGCGGTTACTCCACCGACACCCGCCGGCGCTGGCAGGAGAGGATTCCCGGCCCCTTCCGGGACTACCTTCTTCCTGGCCCGGCGGGCAGCTGCCAAGCCGGATGGGGAGCGGCGGTGCGGCGCAACGGGTCGGCCTTCCCGTCGATTCGGCACAAGCACCAGCACCATAAAAGGGGCAAAGGCGAGCACGAGGTCGATAACGAAAAGGGTGACTTCCATGGCCAACTCCTACCCTTGGCTCTTAGGGTAGGCGCCGATTGGCGGGCACACAATGGGTTGAGGTGCTGGCCCGGGGATCGGTGACGGCAGAGCCTCGCGCCGCCCCAATTTAGAGCCAATCCGGCGACGGCGGATGGTCACCGTGGCGCCTTTCCTGACCCCTCACATCCTTGGTCCCTTGCCCCTCAGCCCTCAGCCTCAGCCCGTGCCATATGATGATCCGCTCCTTGCGGCCTGTGTACCCGAATCCGTGCCGGTCCCGGCAACGCCGCTGGAAATCTCCGATCCTGTCAGAGGCCGGTGTTAGGTTGGCAGCAACCTCAGATGGAGAGAAGGAGGACGAGATGGCCACGACACATTCCCGCGGCATCGGCATCGACTTCATGGATCCCAACTCGTGCGGCCGCTGCGACGCCTGCGACGAACTGCCCGCACCGGTGATCTGCGAGGACTGCTGCTACGACGAGGAGGGCAACTTCGTCCGGCTCGTTGAATGGCCCTGCCCCGAGGTGAAAGCCGTCAAGGCAGCCTAGGGACAGCCCCGTTGGCAGGGGTGGTGATCCGCTGGAGCCTATGAGATTTACCGGCCGATTTCTTCTGCTGCATAGAGAAGCCTCGCACTCGGTGTGCGGGGCTTCTCTGCTAAAGGAAGGAAACGCTGTGGAGCGCCATCCACACCAGCGCACCAAAGACGGCTGCGGCGAGGATGGGCAGCATGGCGATGACGATCGCCCAGACTCCGGGCTTCCTGCCCGCATTCTTCGAGAGCGCCACGAGGCCGGCGATGAGGCCTGCCAGCAACGGCAGCAACGACGCCCACATGAGCACCCAGATTGTCGGCAACAGCAGGCCGGCCAGGAATAGTGCTAGGCCAAGGAGAGATAGTCCCAGGGCGAGCCTGCCGGTCCTCTGATCCGCGGCTTGTGCGAGAAGTCGTTCAATCTGCACGACTGGTCCATTCTGTCGGGAAGGTCAAGCTGAGAAGAAGGCTATACCAATCTGCTGACGGGCCGGCGCGGGCCACGCCTCGGTCCACTGGGTGCTGGGGTGCCCTATCTAGCGGCAACCTGCTGCTACAACTCCCGTGGCGAGCCGACCTCAACGCCGACAACGGCGCATATGTAGCTCCCAGACAATGGGTATGAGATGAACAACAGACTCTGGCAGTCAGTTGTTCTCATCTGCACCTATCTCTCTCGAAGCTTTCGGAGACTTAGGAACGGTGCCAGCCTTACGATGCACGGACGCAGCGCTGACTGTGCACTAACGGCCCGGTCGTCCGGATTGGACTCGTCGTGCGCGTTTCATCCCCGTTGTCTCCATAAGAGACTTCAGGGCTGCAGAATCTAGGAACCCAGCTATGGCGGCTGTGCCGTCATAGGCAATCCGCACGTGGACGCGGTTCCGATGTGTTTTGGGATCGTAATCGGCATATCGGTCGGTCAGATGGATGAAGCGCTGGTTAGTGGAGCCAACTAGCGCCCTCTTCTGTTCGAGCATGTCTGCCCGGTAGGGTCCGTCGACCAGTAGATCTGTGCTGGCCAGCAAGGACTGCGCATCGTGGCCACGGGATGCCAGGTCATTGAACTCGTAGCCGGTGAAGGTGATGATGCCTAGTCCGCGTTTCTGCGCCAGGGATGCCAGACCCCCCAAAGGGCGAGCCTGGTCGAAGGGCTCGCCGCCCAGCAGCGTCAGCCCCTCGACCCCTGCAGCGAGGGAATCCCGAATGATTTGTTCCGGTGACATGATTTCCCCGCCCGTCAGACTAAAGAGATGGGGGTTGATGCACCCGCGACAGCGGATGCTGCACCCTTGTACCCAAATTGCCGTCCGCAGGCCTGGTCCTTCGGCCGTCGTGGCGTGAACCACGCTGGCGACCCGCGGGTGGTTGGGCATCATAGGTCCAAGGTCCGGCCACCGGCGTCACGCTTTGGAGCGTCGGGGGCCGATGTTGACTGTCCATCCCGTGGAGCTTCAAAACTCAGTGACCCACGGAGGGGTATGAGGATGTGGGGCGCAACTCCCGTTGCTGCAAGCATGTGCTCGAAGGATCTGTAGCCACCAAGGTAGTAGCGGGTGTCAACGATTTTCTCGGCGGTGGCTTGGTCCATTCCAATCGCGGTGAAATCCTCAGCTCTCGCCCCATTGACGTTTACGGGCCGTTGGCTCTGCTGGGCCTGCAACGGGGAATGTCCCGATCCTGGTTCGCTTCCCGCTGCGTAGCTTTGGCCGCTCATCTGTGCATGTGGCTGGGTCGGCCCCATGTATCGCGGTTGTTGGAAAGGATGCGCTTGAGGAGGATACGGCTGGCCTTGGTGCTGTTGCCCCTGCGCCTGATAGGGCCATGCAGGCGGAACCTGCTGCTGTCCTGGCTGCATGCCGGGACGCGCTTGGTGCATTCCATACGCTGTGGCTGGCTGCGCGTACCACTTGTTGTTCCCATGGTGGGCCTTCCACATGAGCCACTTGCGGTTGGTCATCACGGACAGGACGATGCCGCCGACCCAGCTCAGGAACCAGACCCACCCCCACGCGGTGGACCCGGGGGTCGAGACAGGTGCTTCTTTAGTGCCGCTGTTGACGTTAGAGCTCCAGATGAGCAGAACGACCGACAGGACTGCAAAACCTATCCCGTAGATGATCCAGCGACGGTTCTTGGACTTGATCCCCCGGACAAGGAAGTTGACGCAGGTAAGCAACCCGAAGGAGAGGATGCTCCATAGCACTCCGGCACTGTTGAGCAGCCGCCACTTCCGGGAACACAGCTTTTCTTCTGGGGTCATTCCAGTTTCTCCATATATTCTCTATGCCCCTGTGCCTGGGAAACGGTTTCCGTGGCACTCTGGTGGAACTCCGGCGTCAGACGTGAATCGACAGTCGTCGCACCCGGTATCAGCGACTTGATGGTCGCCATTTCATCCAGACATTTCGGTCCGGGCTGACCGCTCGCGGTGACAGTAATCATCCCGTTCGGATCGACAATGACTGTAATGCGCTTGGTCACGGCGCCTCCTCGAACACGAGTTCAACGTTGCCGTCGGCTGCCTGCTGGGTAATGAGCCTCATTCCCATGGCTGCGGCCTGGGCCCGCACGTTTTCGACCGTGCGGTGCTGTAGGATCGCACCGACAGCCTGGTCCAGCTGGGAGAGCAGCGCATCCGTTTGTGACTCGTTTTTGTCCACACGACCGAGAAACACATCGCCGATGCGCTGGAACGTAAATGGTCCCAATGGGCTAAGTCCGGTAACACGTCCCTCGTGAACCTTCATGTCCGCCGCTCCGATGGCCGTGAGGGCCTCGATGAGCAGTGGTTGGTCGGTGATGCGGGTCGTTTTGCACTTTTCGCACAGATCCGAACTGCGGGCTTCCTTCAGGGCGGCTATCACGGCGATCCCTGCCGGAATCAGCAGCACTTCGAGACTCATGGTTGACTCCTAGAAATCTATGCGGCGGCCGCCGCGCCAGGACGCGACGTCGCCGGTGTCGGCAGAAACCGGGACGTCATACTCGGACTGGTCTTGGGCGGAGGTGGCGGCAACTGCCCGTTGGGAGGCCCAATGGCGAATGGCTCTGATTTGCTCCGACTGGGTGGTCGAGAGCGGCACGGTGTTTTTGATCGTGCGGATAAGGTCGGTATCGCGCAGCGCCCGCCGTTCCGAATAAGCGTCGAAGCAGGCGCTGACCACGGCCTCCGCGACCTCGGCACCTGAAAAGCCGTTGCTCTCCTCTGCAAGCCGCTCGAGCAGTGCGTTACTGACCGCGATTTCCCCGGATGCCTTCGAGCCTGGGGTTAGCCGTTGCTGCAGTTGAATCTTCCAGATGACCTTAAGTTCCGCCGTTGTCGGGAGGTCCACGAAGAAAATCTCGTCGAATCGTCCCTTGCGCAGCAGTTCCGGGGGAAGACCGTCGATTTTGTTCGCCGTCGCGATAACAAACACCGGCTGTGATTTCTCCTGCAGCCAGGTCAGGAAGGTACCGAAGACCCGCTGGCTGGTACCTGAGTCGCCCCCGCTGGCCGCCCCGAATCCTTTCTCGATCTCATCGATCCATAGAATCGAAGGAGCGACCGCCTCCGCCAGTCTTAGCGAGGCGCGCATGTTCTGCTCGCTGGAACCCACGAGGCCGGAAAAGACGCGCCCCACATCCATCCTTAGTAGGGGCAGCCCCCATAGGGAGGACATGCACTTTGCTGTCAGGCTCTTCCCGCATCCAGGCACACCGGTGATCAGTACGCCTTTTGGAGCCGGGATCGACCACTCCTGTGCGCTCGGCAGCCAGGACCCGTTGCGCTTGTTCAGCCAGGTCTTTAGGTTTTCCAGCCCGCCGATGTCGTCGATGGAGCCTACGTCATCGATGAACTCCAACAGGCCGGACTTCTTGATGGTTTGTCGCTTCTCCTCGAGGACCATTTCAATGTCTGCGGCATCAAGGCGCCGATCAGAAGCAATGGCACGGGCGAATGCATTCTCGGCTTCCCTGAGTGTCAGTCCTTGCGCGGCTTGCAGCAGCCGCTGCCGGTCGTCCTCGGATAGATCGACTTCAATCTGCGACGCGTTAGCGCTGATGATGTCATCCAGCACAGACGCAATTTCGACTCTGCCGGGCAGGGGAAGGTCGACGACAGACACCTCCTTTTCCAGTTCGACCGGCAGAGTCAGGCTTGGCGCAACGATCACCAAAGTATGAGGGACCTGCCCTGTTCGGAACTCCCGGGCTACGTCCTGCAAGCCACGCACGACAGCGGGTTCAGGGCCTCGGCCCTGGCCTCCGAGGAAATGCTGAAGATCGTAGAAGACAAAGATGGTCGGGTCAGGGATCTTCATTACAGCAGCCAGAGCATCAACCGGGGCTACGGCTTTCCCCGTTTCGCCCGGAACATGCAGGCCGCGGCTCAGCGTGAAAGCGGCGACGTTGCGGGGTCTCTTGATCGCCGGATCCCGAGCAACACTTAGGATTATCTCCAGGACCCGGCTGTCCTCGTGCGATTCGACCAAGAGTACGGGGTTGCGCGCCCTAACCAGATCAATCAGATTCCGGCGGAAATCAGTCTCCCGCTTGGCTTTCATGTCTACCCCCATTCCATATCAAGCGAATCAGTCCCAGCGCCGCGGCATCTTTCACGCGGATCAGGTGCGTAGTTTTGCGTAGACCACGTAGTTGTCGTCGAATTCTCCGGTCGCAGGATCGTATCCGTCGCAGGTGATGAGGCGAAGCTCGGCCCCTTCCGTGTTCCCATACACAGTCTGCGTCGGGAAAGTTTCCTTGGAGTAGGCCTCGGCGCGGTCGACGGTAAAGATGGCGGTGGTGCCGTCTTCCCGAGCGACTTCGATGGTGTCTCCACCTTTCAGCGCGCGCAGACCGGCGAAGACACCGGGTCCATTGCCGTAGGCATTGACGTGGCCGAGGAACACCGCCGGCCCGCGTTCCCCAGGTGTGGGGGAATGGATATACCAGCCAGCAGGCGAACCGGGATCTCCCGGAGGCACTTCGAGTGTGCCATCATCCTGCAGGCCGAGCCGCAGCAGCTGCGACTGCACGCCGAGCGACGGGATGGCCACTGTGACCGGCGGGGATTCCGGCAGGACCGGCTCTTGGACTTCCTCGGGCGACGGCGCAGCAGAAGATTCTGGCTTCGATTGTTTGGTCTCAGCAGCAGCGGGAGTTGTCGTCTGCGTGGGTTCCGCGGCGGGGTTTTCCGCCTGGGCAGCTGCCGACGTGGCCTGGCCCAAGGGAGCGGCTTGCGCGGCTGGTTCAGGTGCGGGCGCGGCGCAGCCGGCCAGGAGAATCAGGGCGGCCGCCGCGGTAGCCAGATGGCTTCCGCGGCGGCCGATTAGTGAGTCAATCATGCGTCAGTGGTTACGACTGAGGTCGCTGTTAGGCCTGTGCTGCCGCACGACGGCGTACCAGGTAGCTTCGTCCGCCGACTGCCGCCAAGACGAGGCCGCCGGTCAGGGCGAGAGCGCTGATATTGGCGGGGTTTTCGGTCGGTACACCAGTGTCAGCGCCGCCGACGGGCATCTGGGTCACCTGCTGCGTATTGTCGGCGGGGGCAGGCGCGGCGCTGCTGTTTTCGCAGCCGATGCCATCGAGGTCACTATCGAGATGGGTTCCGTAGCCCGGGGAACCAGCCGGGATGTTGTAAACGCCCTGGGCTGCTGCGTCACTGCAGTTGTCGTAGGCGGTGCCCACGGCCATAGCCGGTGTAGCAGACAGAACGGAGAACCCGGCAACGGCGACGAGTGAAAGAACTGCGGTCTTCTTCTTCATGCTTACCCCTTAATAACCAAGAAACAATGTTGTGCAGCAAACGGATAGAAAGTGGCGCTGCTAACATCAACGTACAGATTTATCGATTCATTGCAAGAGCGATGCTTGTACGAGGGGACATGTGTGAGCGCATCCGTCGTTGGGGTGCGCCGCGGACACTACGAACAACAAGTACATCAGGATGCCTGCAGGGCAGCGTGTCTCGGGCTCCGTTGGCCGTTACCAGCCGGGAAGAAAGTCAATGCGTCCAACAGTGTCGCCGGAGTGCGTCCGATACTGACCGCGGCAGCGGCCCGCGCTGGCAAAGCAGTGGCATCCGACCAAAAACCTGCCTCTACCCCCGCAGGCGTCAGCATCGGAAGCAACAAGCGCGTCTGGTGGATTTGCCCTGTTGACCCAATACCTTGTCTACCAAAGGGCAACTTCGGCTCGTGTCAGGAGCTGCTCGGGCTCATCGAGAGACGACGGGGCAAAGCCACTCGAATTGTTGCTGGTTTCGTGGAGTCCTTCTCCACTCGGTCGGCAGGCCTCTTGCCCGCTTTCCAACCATGCGTGCGAGATCGGTGGAAACCTCACCACGCCCCTGCAAGCGCCCTGCTCCAGACCGGTTGGGAAGCCGTCAATTCTTGGAATATTCTTGGATTTCGCTACCCCAAATAAAAGAACCCCTCTCAACCAACGTTTTGCCTAGTCAAAGAGGGGTTCGTGGAGCCCCCTGCCGGATTCGAACCGGCGACCCCCTGTTTACAAGACAGGTGCTCTGGCCAACTGAGCTAAGGAGGCGTGCTGGCCGAAGGGCCAGCGTGCCGGACAAAACCGGCTAGATAAGGGTAGCCCAGGCGGCGGCCCTGCGTGAAACCGCAGCAACCGCCGCCCGGATGCCGGCCGGGACCAACCCGGCGGATGGCTTAGGCGCGGGCGTCGATGATGCCCTGGGCGAACTCCTGGAAGTTGCCGGAGTTCGTCCACTTCTGGCCGTCAACGAAGACCGCCGGGGTGCCGCCGACCTGGTATTCGTTGAACGTCTGGTTGACGAACGCGGTCCAGGGGCGGAATTCGCCGTCGTCAATGCAGGAGGCGACGTCGGTGGCTCCCGCGCTTTCCGCGATGCTCGTCAGGGTGGCGTTGTCCAGTCCGGCCCCGCCTTCCGTCGGCTGCTGCGCGAAGAGCTGGGTCAGGTAGCCGTTAAAGGCCTCGGGGTGGGAGTCGGCCACGCAGGCCACGGCGTTGGCTGCCCGGGACGAGTAGTTGGTGGTGGACACGCGGTCGAGGAAGGTCGCCACCCGGTACTCCACGGTCGCCTCGCCGGAGGAGGTGAGGTCGGTCAGGTACCCGCCGTACTGTCCTTCGAAGTCCTTGCAGACCGGGCAACCCATGTCCACGTACACCACGATGTTCGCCGGTTCGCCCTCGGGCGCGGCAGCAACGCCCGCCGGCACGATGGTGTCGCCCTCGGTGGAGGCCGGCTCCGGGATGTTGTTCACGTCGACCTGGATGGGCTCGGTGGCCGCCAGGCCGTCCTGCGTGACGGTGTACCCGCCGAACTCGTTGCCGTGGGCCGGCGCGGCACCGACGTCGGCGACCTGCCCGCGCTGGTTGGAGATGACAACCCCGGCGATCACCGCGATGATCACCAGGACAGCGACGACCACCCCGCCCTTGACCAGCAGCGAGTTCCGCTTTTCGCGCTTCTGCTGCTCTTCGCGTATCTGGCGGGCCTTCTCGCGGGCCGCAGCAGTGCGCTCGGCCTTGGTCGACTTAGGGCTGTTTTGGGTAGCCATGGATCCTCGCGTCTTGTTGGTCTGCTTCGCCCAGGCAGGGCACTACAGGTCTAGTTTAGTTGCAACTTCAATGTTCAGGCGGAACGAGTGGCCGCGTTCACGTTTGATGCCTCAGCGCGCTCCGGGGAAGCCTCGGGTTGCCATTCCTTATAAAGTCATGAACAGGACGGTATACACAAAGGAGAGGTCAGTTGGCGAATTCCGCAGAGATGAACGGCGAGGAAGCAGAAGGATCTCAGTTCGGGGAGTACGACCTGATCGTCGTCTCCAACCGCCTGCCGGTGGACCGAGCGCCCGAGGACGACGGTCAGGGTCTCTGGCGGCGCTCGCCCGGCGGGCTGGTCACGGCGCTGGCCCCGGTGATGGCGAAGACCGACGGCGCCTGGGTGGGCTGGCCGGGGGTACCGGACGAGAAAGTGGACCCGTTCGACCACGACAACATGCATCTGGTCCCGGTGACCTTGAGCGCCGACGACGTCGAGTTGTATTACGAAGGCTTCTCCAACGCCACGCTCTGGCCGCTCTACCATGACGTGATCGCCCCGCCGGAGTTCCACCGCGCCTGGTGGGAATGCTACAAAACGGTCAACCGGCGCTTCGCCGAAGCAACCGCGGAGATCGCGGCCGAGGGTGCCACCATCTGGGTGCAGGACTACCAGCTGCAGCTTGTTCCCAAGCTGTTGCGGGAGATGCGCCCGGACCTGAAGATCGGTTTCTTCAACCACATCCCGTTCCCCCCGCTGGAGATCTTCGCCCAGCTGCCGTGGCGCCGGCAGGTGATCGAGGGCCTGCTCGGGGCCGACCTGGTCGGCTTCCAGCGCCCCAGCGACACCAGCAACTTCCTGCGCTGCGTGCGCCGCTTCAGCGGCCTGAATGTGCGCCAGCAGCAGGTGCAGGTGGTCAACAACGACGGCGGCGCCCGCCTTTGCAAGGCCGGCGCCTTCCCGATCTCCATCGATGTGGCCCACATCAGCGAGCTGGCCAACCGGCCGGACGTGATCGCCCGCTCCGAGCAGATCCGGCAGGAGCTGGGCAACCCCGACACCGTCTTGCTGGGCGTGGACCGGCTGGACTACACCAAGGGCATCCGGCACCGGGTCAAGGCCTACGGCGAACTCCTGGAAGACGGCAAGTTGAACGTGGAGAACGCCGTGCTGATCCAGGTGGCCTCGCCCAGCCGCGAGCGCGTCGAGTCCTACCGGCTGCTGCGCGAGGAAATCGAAGGTTCTGTGGGCCGGATCAACGGCACGTTCGACACCCTGGAAAACACCGCCATCCGCTACCTGCACCACAGCTACCCGGTGGAGGAAATGGTGGCGCTCTACCTGGCCGCGGACGTGATGCTGGTGACGGCGCTGCGCGACGGCATGAACCTGGTGGCCAAGGAGTACGTAGCCTCCCGCAAGGGGGTGGACGGGGCGCTGGTGCTCAGCGAATTCGCCGGCGCCGCGGACCAGCTCAAGCAGGCCATCCTGGTCAACCCGCACGACATCGACGGGCTCAAGGACGCCATCATCCGGGCGGTCAACATCCCGCCGGCCGAGGCCACCCGCCGGATGCGGGCCATGCGCCGGCAGATCCTGCAGAACGACGTCGAACACTGGTCGCGCGCGTTCCTGAAGGCCCTGCAACAGCCGCAGGCCGATGACTGAGCGCCGCGACGAGAGGCAGCCGCACCTGCCCGTGAGCCCCGGCGCCGGCAGGGCTGACGCCGGT
>NZ_JBNHGF010000014.1:0-22235 GCF_059091005.1 Arthrobacter sp. Y3223164 | reverse complement strand
GGCTGGCCAGCGCCGCCTACGGCTCCGGCTACCGGCTCGGCGCCGGCCTCGCGATGGCGGCCACCCCGGTGTGGGGATCGAACTTCGCCATGCGCCGGACTGCCTGGGAGCGGGCCAAGGCAGGCGTCCACCGCGACCGGCAGGACATCCACGACGACCTGGACCTGAGCTTCCAACTGGCTCCGTGGGCGCGGATCAGGTTCGACCGGCGGCTGCGCGTCGGCGCGGCCGGGCGGATCTTCGCCGGCCGAACCGCGTTTGCCCGGCGCTTCCGCTGGGCCCTCACCACGGTGGCGGTGAACTGGGTGGTCCAGCCACCCGGGCAGCGGTGGCTGCGGCGCTTCAACGTCAGGACGCCGGAGCGGAGGAGCCCAGCATCTCCAGGTAGTGCGGGTTCTGCATGATGCCGAGGACGTTGCCGAACGGATCCACCACCGAGGCCGTGACGAAACCGTGGCCGCGTTCCGTGACGGGCTCCAGCTCCTTCGCGCCTTTTTCCAGCAGGCGCTGCCGCACGGCCCGCACATCGTCCACATGCCAGTAGAGGATCGCGCCGCCGGGGTCGATAGCGTGTCCGGGCGGAGCGTGCATGGTGTCGATCAGCCCCAGCTCGTGCTCGTAGTCGCCGACCCGGAACTCCGCATAGCCCGGCTGCTCAAAGTAGGGCTTCTTCCCCAGCAGGTCGGAGTACCACTCGACCGCCGCCGGCAGGTCCGGGGTGTAATAGCTGACCGTACTCATTCCGCGCAGCATGGGTCCCTCCGAAGGATTGCCGAAGCCGCCCCGGCACTCGCCGGGCCGTGATGGTTGGACGCTACCGCACATGGACGTCCCTGTCTGCCCTACAGTTGCGGTAGCGCGGCCAGGAAGAGTACGACGTCGGGGCCGTGCCGGGATGGGAGCAGAAAGTGGACTGGGTTGACCTGTTGGTCGGTGTTGCCGGTGGCCTCGTCCTGGTCTATGCGGTGCTGCTGGCCTGCCTGTGGTGGTACGCGCGCCGGCATCCGGAGACGGTGGGAATGCGCGATGCCCTGCGCCTGCTGCCGGATCTGTTGCGGCTGCTGCGCCGGTTGACGGGGGACCGCGAGGTTCCGGCGCGGGTCCGGATTCTGCTCGTGCTGCTGCTGGCCTACCTGGCCAGCCCCATCGACTTGGTGCCGGATTTCCTACCGGTCATCGGGTATGCCGACGACGTCCTGGTCGTGGCCTGGGCCCTGCGGCTGCTGATCCGGTCCGCCGGCCCGGAGGCATTGCGCCGGCACTGGCCCGGTACCCCGGCGGGACTTCGCGTGATAGAACGCTTGGCCGGGCTGCCGGCGTCGGGCCCCGGACCGGCAGAGCGGCCGCGAAAGCCTTAGCGCGCGGCCGCTTTCAGACGGTGGGGTCCGTGGTTCGGCACGACGGGGATGTCCAGCCGGCGCCTGCCCCACAGCCTCCGCCTGCCCCGGAGCGAAAGCTCCATCTCCTCCAGCGCCAGCGCCACCTCCCGTCCGGTGGGGCGTTCCGCCGGGTCGGCAGCCGTCATGGCGCCCAGCAGCAACACCCAGTCGGGACCGAGGCTGGCCGGGATCTCCGGATCACGCAGCAGCCGGGCAACCGCTGCCTCCAGCGGCGGACCGGAAAAGGCGGGCTTGCCGGTCAAGCACTCCAACAGCACCAGGCCCAGGGAATAGATGTCGCTGGCCGGGCCCGCGGGCTCGCCCTTGGCCTGCTCGGGGCTCAGGTAGGCGGCGGTCCCATAGATGCCGTCCTCGCGGGCGTCTTCGGAGATCACGACGGCGATGCCGAAGTCGGTGAGTTTGGCCCGGAGCCGGGAGGCGTCGTCGTCGTAATTGAGAAGCATGATGTTGCCGGGCTTGATGTCCCGGTGGACCACCGAGTGGTTGTGGATGTAGGCGATTCCCTCGGCCAGCTCGTGGCCAATCTGGGCCACGTGGCGCGGCGGCAGCGGCCCCTCCGCCAGGCGCCTGCGCAGGTCCGCGCCTTCGATCAGCTCCATCACCAGGTAGATCTGCGGGTGCCCCGCTTCCATCCGGTCGATGCCCGCGTCCAGCAGGATCACCAGGTTGGGGTGGTTCAGCCGAGCCAGGAGCTTGATTTCCGCGTCATCGCGGTGGAACTCTGCCTCGTTCATTGAAGGCCGCTGGATGACCTTGACGGCGACCTCGCGCCCCAAGACGGCGTCCTCCGCCCGATACACCCGTGCGCTCGCTCCGGTCCCGATAAGTTCCTTGAGCCGGTACCGCCCGCCCAAGAGGGTGCCCGCCCGATCTAAATGAGGCGTACTGGTCAACGTCTCCTGCTTTCCGGCTGGCCTTTTGACAGCACACTTAGCATCGTACGGGGTCTAGTGCCAAGTAGTTGCCTGAAGCGATCGGTATTCCGAATCGTTATCGGCGAGGGAGGGGAGGCCGGAGGCCGGCGAAGCAGATTCCCCCCGACTGGCTCTAGCTGTGACCCGCGTCACGAGGTGTAGCGTGGACGTACGCCGGAGCATCAGTGGAGGGCATCATGGCACGCGAAATTTATGATGATTCCGAGACGACGGTCAAGGATTTTCTTCACGGACTGGCTGCCGACAGTGCGGACATTGAGGCGTTCCTCAACGCCGTGGCCCGTTTGGCCGTGCACAATCTGTCGCGGCCCGGCGAGGAACTCCTGGTCGGCATCACGCTGCTGCGCCATAAAAAGGCCGGCACGGTCGCGAGCAGTAGCGACCGTGCGCAGAAGATGGACGAGATTCAGTACGAATACGCAGACGGACCGTGCCTGCGCGCCGCTCGCGAACACACGGTGGTCCACATGGCAGACCTGCAGACAGAAACGACGTGGCCTGAATACACCCAGGACGTTCTGGCCGAAGGCATCCGGTCCATCCTGGCCGTGCCGATCCCGCTTGAGAGCGGGGACAGTGCGGGGCTGAACCTCTACTCCGATATGCCGAAAAGGTTTGATGCGGAAGCGCTCAAGGCCGCCGAACAATACGCGCACCAGGCCTCCCAGGCACTGTCCCTGGCGGTCCGGCTGGCCCGGCATCGGGAGACCGAAGCGGACTTAAAGGCGGCGCTGGAATCACGAACGACCATTGCCGTTGCCGTCGGGATCATCATGGGCCAAAGCCGGTGCAGCCAAGACGAAGCCTTCGCGATGCTCAAGTCAGCCTCCAACACCCGCAACATCAAGCTCCGCGAGCTGGCCTCCGACATCGTCGCCTCCACCGGAACTCCCTCGGCCGAAACCCATTTCGACAAATAACCGGCACGCATCGTCTCCAGCCCTTGAGCAAGGGGGGATGTCCTTGTAGCGTTGGGTCCGGTTAAGCAGTTGGCCATCGATCCACTCATATGGAGCGCCGATCATGGATCACAAACTGCGTGTACTTGTCAGGCTTGATATCGACCGCACCTCGGCGGTCATCGAGGTCAGCGGGTGCCTGACCGTCGACAGTTGCACAGCGCTTTTACCCCTGTTCCATCGTATGGAGCGCCTTGCCCACGGAATCGTCATTACGGTCGATCTGTCCGACGCGCAGCACATCGAACGCCGCGGCCTGGAGATGCTCGAACGGTTCGGCGCAGGAGAAGAAGTTGGCGCCGCGCAGGCGGGCCCCTTCACCGGCACTCTTGCGGTAGCCGTCCCCGCGGATCTGCCGCAGTGCCCGGCCGTCTCCATTGGCCGGGCACGTTTGCAGGGGGCGGCATGAACAGCATGATTCGGGCGTCCGGACGTTCGCCGTTTCCCGCCGATCTGTCGATCCTGCCGACGGACCAGCTATTGAATCTCAGCAACCGATGCTTCCGGGACCTGGATTGTGAGCACCCGGTCCGGGACGCGCTGTTCCAGTACTACGCGCTCGCCGCGGAGCTCGAAGTCCGGGAAGCCGCCACGAAGGACACCGGAAAGCAGGCGCCCTGGACGCCTAGTCCTCCAGCCACGCAGGTGTGAACAGCAGGTTCAACCCCTCGGAGACGGTGGGGTGTGTGATGATCGCGTCCCGCACCGCGGTGTAGTCCATTCCGCCGATCATCGCCATCTGCAGCACCGCGATCGCCTCGCTGGCCCCTGTTCCCAGCAGCGCGGCACCCAGGATCTTGCCGGTCTGCCGGTCCAGCACGGCCTTCCATTCGCCGTCCAGCTGACCGAGCGTCCGGGCGCGCGGAATCGCGCTCACCGGCATCCGGGCGATTTGCACCTCGTGGCCGGCCTCCCGGGCCTGCCCCTCCGTCATCCCCACCCTGGCGAGCTCCGGCGTCGTAAAGACGGTGTAGGGGATCAGCCGCCCCTGCGTGGACCGGGACTCGCCCTCGCCCCGCGCGGCGGCCAGGTTGGTTTTCAGGATCCGGTAGTCGTCGTAGGAGGCGTGGGTGAACTGCGGGGAGTCGGCCGCGTCGCCGGCGGCCCAGACGCCGTCGGCCGTGGTGCGCAGCTGGTCGTCCACCTGGACGAAGCCCTTGTCCGTCAGCTCCACCCCGGCCTTCTCCAGCCCCATCCCGTCCGTCATCGGCCGGCGTCCCAGCGCCACCAACACGTCGTCCGCGGTGACGGTCTCCCCGGTGGACAGCGTCACGGTGACGCTCCCGTCGGCGGCGCGCTCGATCTTCTCCGCGGACGCCTCGAGCTTCAGCGTGATCCCGGCGTCGGTGAAGTTCCGGGCGACCAGCCCGGCCACATCGGCATCCTCCCGCGGCAGCAACTGCCCGGCGCGCTGGATCACCGTGACCTCCACGCCGATGGTGTTCAGCAGGTCGGCGAACTCGCAGCCGATGTAGCCGCCGCCCAGGATAACCATGCTCCCCGGCAGCTGCTCCAGGTGCAGCAGGGTGTTGCTGGTCTGCACCCTGGATTCGGCCAGACCGTCGATGTTGGGCAGGGCGGGTTCGGTGCCCAGGTTGAGAACGACGTCGGTGCCGCGCAGGAGGCGGGTGCCGCCGTCGTTCAGCGCGACCTCCACGGTCTTCTCGCCGACGAACTTGGCCTCGCCGAGGATAAAGTCCATGCCCGACCCCGTGAACAGCTTCTGCTGCCCGGCGACCATGGTGTCCACCACGTCCTCCTTGCGGCGGCGCAGCAGGTCGAGGTCCATCCGCGGCTCCTCC
Source organism: Arthrobacter sp. Y3223164 (assembly GCF_059091005.1). Taxonomy (NCBI): domain Bacteria; kingdom Bacillati; phylum Actinomycetota; class Actinomycetes; order Micrococcales; family Micrococcaceae; genus Arthrobacter; species Arthrobacter sp. Y3223164. The sequence goes on along the minus strand of NZ_JBNHGF010000014.1, from coordinate 17,139 downwards.
GCGCCCGCCACGCCGAACTCGGCCGCCCGACGCACGGTGTCCAGCACCCGGCCGGACTGGATGAGGGTCTTGGTGGGAATGCACGCCACGTTGATGCAGGTGCCGCCGACCATCGACCGCTCCACCATCGCCACCTTCTGGCCGGACTTGGCCAGGTCCATCGCCAGCGACTTGCCGGCCTTCCCGCCGCCAACCACCAGCAGGTCGAAATCCTCGGGTTCCATGTCAATCCTTCCCTCGGTTTGCTGTTCGCGGCTGGTTTTCACGCTCGCCGCTTACCGTCACAGCGCATGCTCGGGAGCGCTTGCGCCTTCCCTTGCAGCCGCCTTGAAGCCACCGTACGCCTGATAGCGGCCCCCGTTCCAAAGCGACGGACGCTAAGGAATCTCCTCAGCGGCTGAATCCCTGCGAGGTTCCACGGCGGGCCGCAAGCCCTTGCGCCCGGCGCTTGTTTTGTCCCGGGTGGTGAAGAACACGCCGCACATCACCAGGGCGGCGCCGAGAATCTGCATGACGCTGATGCTCTCGTTCAGCAGCAGATACGCACCGAGCATGGTAAAGACCGGCACGAAGTTCAGGAACACGGACGTCTGTGACGCCCCGAGGACGGCAACGGCGCGGTTGTAGAGCATCAGGGCAATCACCGACGGAAAGACGCCGAGGTACACGAGGCCGGACCAGTGGCCTCCGCCGATCCGCGGGACTCCCACGACCAGCCACTCCGCCGCCATGACGGGCAGCAGGATCATGACCGACAGCCCGGTCATCACCAGGACCGCCCCGTAGGATGGGAACAGGTGCAGATACTTTTTCACAGCGATCGAATACACCGCCCAGGACACGGCGGCCGCCGCCATGATGGCATCGCCGATGTTCCAGGACAGGTCCGCGAGGCTCATGAGCTGTCCGTTGGTAACAACCCACAGCGCCCCGCATATGGAGAGCACGACGCCGAACCACTGGATCGCCCTGAGCCGCTCGCGCAACAGCCAGAAGCTGAGGGCCACCGTCGCCGCCGGCACCGAGGCTTCCAGCACCGAGGCGTTGGTGGCCGAGGTGAATTGGAGGGCGGTGTAGATCAGCGTATTGAAGAGGGCAACTCCCGTGAGCGTCATCAGCAGCAGCGGCTTGCGGTGCTGGAGGAACAGGCGACGGGACTCCCAGGCGCCGCGGTAGCCCAGCGGGAGCAACACCAGGAAGGCAATGAAGACCCGGAAGAACGCGATGGTCAAAGGCGGCAGGTCGCCGAGCGCCTTGCCGGTCAAGATGTTGCCGGCATAGAAGATGACCACCAGCAGCAGGAGGACGTAGGCGCGCATGCTCCTCCTCGGGTCGTCGTCCAGCGCTCGTCCCTCATACCCTACGTGCCCGGGGCAAGGCCTGACCGGAACTCGCCCGCCGACCCGGATGCGGCGCACCTGCGGGCGGCTACGATGGTGTCCTCAAGCGTGGCGGGCTCCAGAGCCGGCTCCGCTCGCCGGAGCGCGCATCCCAGAAGGTGCTTGGCGGAGTCCGCGGCCACGGCGAAGCCCTCGCGTCGAAATTGTGAGCAGTTTCGGCCTCACGGCGAGCGGATGCACACGTACACGCACAGCACGAACGGGCAGGAATAATGGCTGAAACCTATGTCAAGATCTGCGGACTGCGGACTCCAGAGGCGGTCGCGGCCGCCATCGACGCCGGCGCGGACGCGGTCGGCTTCGTCTTCGCCCCCGGTGGCCCGCGCACAGTCGGTGCCCAATTGGCACGCGCGCTCGGCGAAACCGTGCCGGCGGATGTCGAAACGGTCGGCGTGTTCCGCAACCAGCCCATCGGCGAGGTGCTCGAAACCGCCAGGGCCGCGGCGGTGACCACCGTCCAGCTGCACGGCGACGAGCCGCGCGGCGACATCCGCTTGCTCGAGGACGCGGGGTTCCGGACTCTGCGCGCCTTCTCCGCCGAGGGCTATGAAGCCCTCCCAGCGGACGAAAAGGCGGACTGGGTGGCAGGCCGCGTCCTGCTCGATGCAGTTGAGCCCGGCGCCGGAGTGACCTTCAACGCAAGCGCCATCCAGGCGCAACCGCCGCGGGGGTTCTGGCTGCTGGCCGGAGGGCTGACTCCCGCTAACGTCGGCGGGCTGATCGCCACGCTCCGGCCGATCGGCGTGGATGTCTCCAGTGGCGTTGAATCCAGCCGCGGCGTCAAGGACGTCGGGCTGATTCGCGATTTCGTGCAGGCCGCCAAAATGCAGTGATCCTGCCGTGCGTCGCCTTAGCGCGAGGCCGAGGTCCAACCCTGCTGGTGGAGCCTTTCGAAACCGTCCAGCAGCAGGTCCAGGGCAAACTCGAACTCGAACTGGTCGTCGCAGCCTCGGCCTACCACGGTCCCGTCGTCGTGCGCGCCAGCCATCGCAACCTCGGCGATATAGGGGTACCGCGCGGCCATCATCTGCAGCATCTCCGGCGGCACGTCCGCCGGCGCGCTCTGCGAGTCGTCGAACAGCTCCTGGGTGAAACCCCACATCCGGCTGCCCAGGGCGTGCATCACGTGGTGGGTGAGGTCGACCGAGAATCCACCGGCACGAAACATGCCGATCACCGAGTCCATGTAGTCAAGGACAACGGGCGTTTTGTTGGTGCGCGACTCGAGTACCTGGCAGGCCCATGGGTGGCGCAGCAGGACCTCCCGGGCCGACAACACCCGTTGACGGACGGCGTTCCGCCAGTCCGTCCCGCTGGGTCGCGTCTCGATCTCGCCGACGATGACGTCAACCATGCCGTCCAGAAGTTCTTCCTTGTTGGCGACGTGCTTGTAGAGGGCCATTGGCACCACGCCCAGTTCCTGGGCAAGCTTGCGCATGCTGAGCGCGTCGACGCCGGCTTCGTCGGCAAGTGCGACGGCGGCGCGCAACACCCGCTCCCTGTTCAGCGGGGTGCGGCGAGCCGACTCCACCTGCTGAGCCATCAGGACCACCCTTTCCGACGGCAGCTATCTCTTGACAAGTGTACAACGTACACCTACTTTTAGATCACAAGGTGTACGCCGTACACCCACGAACTTGGGGAACAAACAATGGCTGCAGAAACGATCGCCGTCACCAAGGCCTCCGGGCGCCGGCCGCGCGGCCGCTGGCTCATACCCGCCGGCTTGATCTTTGTCAGCCTCATCCCGGTCATCTTCGGGTCCATACGGGTGGCCGAGCTGACTGGGGGAGCGGCGGTCACGCCGGCCAACGAGCGGTTCTTCGACGCGCCGGTCCCGGTGCTGATCCACATCCCCGCCGCCATCGTCTACAGCCTGCTGGGGGCCTTCCAGTTTGTGCCCTCGCTGCGCCGCGGCAAGCGAGGCGGGCGCAGCTGGCACCGCATCGCCGGGGTTGTCCTCATCCCGGCCGGCCTGCTCGTTGCCCTTTCCGGCCTTTGGATGTCCGTCTTCTACGACCTCCCGCCCGACGACGGTGTCATCCTGCTCGTCCTTCGGCTGGTATTCGGCACGGCCATGACGGCGAGCATCGTCCTGGGCGTCCTCGCGATCCAGCGGCGCAACTTCGCCGCCCACGGTGCCTGGATGGCCCGCGGTTACGCCATCGGAATCGCGGCGGGCACACAGGCCTTGGTGACCATCCCTTGGATTATCCTGGTGGGCCCGACCAACGAACTGAGCCGTGCAGTGCTCATGGGGTCGGCCTGGCTGCTCAACCTTGCCGTCGCCGAGTACTTCATCCGCCGCCGCGCTCGAAGGTCCGCGCACCCGCGGCGCATGTCCGGCAGGGCCACGGCACTCCCATCGGGATCTGCGCGATAAGGGCCGCGGTCTACCGGAAGTTCGGCCCTCCGGACGTCGTCACCGTGGTAGAGGTTCCGGTGGCGCGGCGCTTGGCCACGGAGTCGGGTGATGCGTTCGCGCTTGATGTCGAGTTCCATTTGGGTCCGGTCGGCCATGACGGTGAAGACCACTCCATCCCCACCAACGGGAGTTTGGTTCCCTATGATGGACGCATGGCCGACTTCATGAGCCCCGAGCAGCGAAGCGCCCATATGTCGAAGATTCGATCCAAGAACACCAAGCCCGAAATCCTGCTCCGTAAGATGGTCCACCGCGAGGGCTTTCGGTACCGGCTCCACGATCCCAAGCTTCCAGGGAAGCCTGACCTCGTATTTGCCGGCAGGCGAAAGGTTATTTTCGTCCACGGCTGCTTCTGGCACGGGCACGAGTGTCCCGTGGGGGTGCGTTTGCCCAAATCAAACACGCCCTTCTGGACCGAGAAGAGGCTGCGCAACGGAGAACGCGATCTCCGGCAAACCACCGAACTTCGTGCTTTGGGGTGGGACACACTCGTTGTGTGGGAATGCGAAATCAAGAACGATCCCAACGTCCTAGATGCCGTTAAGAATTTCTTGAACGGCTGACTTCGCCCTTGATCAAGTCAGTCTCAAGGACGACCTTCGAATACAGGCCTGGCAGGCTCTCCGTGCGGGTCCAGCAAGACCCCGTGGCCGCCGGGGCCGCAAGAAAGGCCAGCTGCATACAAGGGACCGAGCAGGGCCATCAACAGCCGTCTGGAGCACTTACGCGGTGCTACCGGCGGCTTTCCGCAACCTCGCCGACTGCATGTCCAGCTCCTTGATGGAGGCCGGCAGATTCGGGCCTAGGCTGCACTCTCGTTTGTGGAGTGCCCTTAAGAAGTGCCCTTAAATCGTGAAGGCCCCCAGCCTGGGGGAAGCTGGGGGCCTTAGTCATCACTCGCACCTTGAGGTACTTGCAGGCTATAAAAACGGCCTGAAAACATCCTGCGTGCGGGGTGGGAACTGCCTCAGGTAAGGGCCCCTGACATGGGGGACGGAAGTGCTTGGCTTGAGGGCCATCGGTGGCTTCGAACTCATCCTCGGCAGCGCTTGAACTCAGTGCACCGGGCTCATCAACTGGTAGAAGGGTATGCCCTTGATGAAGTTTCCCGGATAGTTGAGCGAACAGTATAGGGCTTCGTGCACTTTTTGGTCCGGGATGTAGGAGGCTGCTCCTTGGGGTATTCCGTTGAGGCCAAGCTGTTCGAGCTCCCTTTGGCTCACACTGGGCACCTTGTGGATGAACCAAGTCAGGAGGGGTTCGCCGTAATTCGCTCCGCCGGTTCGGAAATGCGACAGATACTGGGATGCGAGGATCACTCCAAAGCCAAACTCTCGCCCTTGGAGCATAAGGTCCATCAACACGGGGAATTCGTACCTCATGATGTTGACCGCTTCATCCACGAGCAGGAAGGAGTTCAAGCGCCTTAACTGGGGCGACTGCCCGACATAGGGCCACTTTTCTGCCTTGAGCATGTAGTCGTAGTACATGTTCAGGAAAAGGACAACCAAGGCGTTCTTGGCATTTTGATCGGTGCCTAGGTCGCTTAGCGCCAGCACAAGCACCTTGTCGTAGATAAGATCTGCAAAGGGCACTAGGCCCTCCGGATCGTCGCTAAAGACCTCGCCCAGCACGAAAGTATTGAGGATGCCTGTAACCGCATCCGGCTTCCCTCCGGCGTCGCGGTATGCGTCTAGGACTTGTGAGAGCGTAGGAGGCTTTCCCTCTTGGTCCTTATAGAGCTGCGTGATGACCGTAACGAGACGGTCGCGCTGCACGGGACCTACACCGGCATAAATCTTGCTGATCACGTCGCAGAAGGCCTGGGCCCGTTGGAAGGCCGCCAGTGCCGTGTACTCGGCCGGCAGCGCGAAGATGTTGAGGGGAATGCGCTGCGGCCTTAGGACCTTGCCGCCTACCGCTTCCAAGAATTTTTCGTCTTGGAAGTCTCTTTTGTAGTCGAGGATAAGCAGCGACAGGGGATTTTCCTGCGTGCGCTCGGCAGAAGACCTCAGTTGGAAGATCAGGGACTTGAGCAACTGGGTCTTACCAGTTCCCAGATCCCCGACGACACCGATGTTCATCTGGTTGAGGGCTGTGTTGCTCGGCCAGTATTCGGCCTGCGCTTTTCCAAGCACATTCATTAGGTCGCCTACAGGGAAGCGGACTCCGTCACCAGCCATGCCATTTTCGTCGTGCGGCGCTACCCAGCCCGCGGTTTCCGTGTTTCCCTCCGCTGAATCCGGTACCCCGTCTTCTATCAGGCTGGTTTTGACGGGATCTTCCGGCTCGCCGTGATCGGAGGAAGCCGCGCCTTCCTGCACATCTTCACCCGGGGTTTCGGGGGCGGTGTCCTCGTCACCCTTGAAGGAATGGGAGTCGGATGGGAACCCAACCGGCTGCGGTGGTTGGTCGGAAGGTGACAAGGTGGGCTGTTGCTGGCCCGGGCTAAACGCACTCTCGGAGGGGATGTCCGGGGACACGTCGGCAGCCCAGGAGACCACCGTTTGCCAAGCCTCAATCATGTTTCCGGCAGCCTCTCCTACCTGCTCGAAGGCGGCGCCTACGTCGGCGACTAGCGCTCCGTACCGATCCGAGGTCTTCGAAGAGTCGATTGCCTCATCTATGTATGACGCGAAATCCTCGCCTTGGAGCGTTTGGGACTGGTACCGGAAGTAGCTGACGATGGGCCGGCCAACGCGTACGGGCATGTCCCCGTTGACGAGGCGTTGGAGCCGATCGGCCAACCGGTCCGGTGAGGTGGTCGTGGTAGGCCTAAGCCGGACGCCGGCTTCGACCAATGCCCCCAGCCCGTTGTGCCAAAGGGCACTGTCGGACGTGTTTCCCCCGGACTGTAGGTCGTCGCAACGCGCCTGCAGTTTGCGGAGCAGCGCGGTCGTCGATTCCAGTTGTTGGAGAGGCTCGCGGAAAGCGGAGTCTCCGGGGCTTGGAAGGTTGGGAGCGGATCCGTTGGATTCAAGGCCGTAGCACTTGATCTCCACGGGAATAAGCGTCACCGCTTGGTCATCTAGCCGAATAATCAGAAGGTCGGCCCTGCGCGTCCCGCCGCCGTGGTTCGAATTTCCTGCCAGGGCTCTGAGGAACGCATCGCAGGCGTCGATCGGAAGAATGAAGTATTCCGCGCCATCTGGCTCAAGGCAATCCATGAGTGAGAATGCCAGATAGAACCCCAAAGCGCCCGAGGCGTGGGTTCCGCCCATGGACAGGAGCGCGGACAGGCCGACCCCCCTTGCTCCCAGCTTGCCGAGGAGTTCGTTTACGTTGTCCTCGTCCACGGGCCTGCCGTAGGCCTTGCTCAGCATGTTCTTGATCTGCGTGCGGAAGCTGCCCGGGATACGGGCTACGGAGATGAAAGGGCGGCGTTCGAGCTGGGGGACGTCGTTGGAAGGCTCGAGGAACGGCGGACGCCACTCCCACAGCATCTGGTTACCGCCGCCGGTGTTCTTGACCAGTGAGGCCATGGCGCTGGGGTTGACCAAGGCTTCTCCGGAGACTGTCCAGTCCGCACGGTTGTCCACAAGCATCGCCTTGAACAGGCGTGACATGATGCGTGGCTGGATATTCGCGCCTTCCACTGCCCTGAGTGCGCGCGCAAAGGGGTCCCATCCCGAGCCCTGCCGGAGGGCCGGACGGGATTCCGATAGTGGTGACCCTTCGGCGGGTGGTTCGTGGGCTTCGAACCTCCGGAGCGGAATGGGCCCAATGAGGCCAAGGTTTCCCTTGCCCTCTGGACGCACCTCCAATTGCACGCCGGAGTCCTGCAGTAGACGTATGTTGCAGGTTTTGGAGCTAGCCGCGTCTGGTTCGTACCGGGACCAGATCAGTGGAATTCCGGCGGTGAGTCTCATCAGGCGGGTTGCGGCCTCGCGGGGGGACTCTCCGCGGCGATTAAGCGAGTCCCAGATGCGGGCACCGCCAACGAGCTGGGCTTCCTTGCCTTGAGTCCATTGTTCGACAGCTCCCAGGACGGCACTGTCGACTTCGGCCAACCGGGCCGTGGGAGAAATTGCTGCCAAGTCGATGGTCAGGGTAGACACGTGGGGGTTCATGTTGCGATAGCTGCGTAGTGCTGCTGCCGCAGCCGTCGCATTCAGCCCACTCGCAGAGCTTCCTGGGGCAGGCAGGTTGCCGATGCTTACCGGTGGCTGGAGAGCCCGCGGGCCGTCAATCGAGGCTTCGACAAGCATGGACCAGCCCAAGAAGATCTGGTCCTCGCCGCTGTCAATCGGCACTGCCACCATCCGGCCGTTGGATGTTTCCCTCGGTCCCATGAGGGGAAAATTCCATCCTTCCACCGTTCCGGCTAGGGACTTCGCATCAGCGGCGTTCCACAGGGTGTCTTCCACACCCGCGAGCCAAGCAAGCCGTAGGGGGTGCAGCGGGCTCAACAGGACCGCGGTGCACTTACCGGTGGAGGCGGTATCCCATACGCTTACGCTGAACGGGTAGGTGGCCCAGAAAGTCCCCGCAGGATCGCCAAGTTCTTTTGCCCTATCAATGAGCCGGGCATACGAGGCCAAATATTCTGTGAGTTTTGCTTTTCCGTCATTCCACAAATGCCGCCAGGACGTTCGGGAAGGCCATTCAGCGGGTTGTCCAGGGGCGGCTCCTGTATCTCGCAGCGCGCCATCGATTTCGAGGGCGACGAACGCTTGGCGGAATTCTTCCGCTTCCGTGGAGTCAATTAGGCCGGACGGGATTTCAAGGCCGCAAACGGCGGACCAGGGGGCATGCATGTCCGCGTTCATGAGCAGAGCCGGGCTTGCTCCCGTGCCCAAGTCAGCAATCCGGGTGTTGCGGTCGGCAGGCAGGGCGATGTGCCCGAGCGCCCGTTGCCACTCGGGCGTGACGATATTGCGCGCAAGGAGTCCTTCCAGGGCTCCCCGCACCGAGCCCTCGGTTTCCGGACCTGGCCGTTCGACGGATACATGCTGCTTGTCCAAGGCTGCGACGATCGGGGAATGGCAAGCCGCCTTGGGCTGCGGTGTCCGAAGCTCGAACACGGTGTTGTGCATGACGATTTGGTCGAACCCACTGGGAATCACCGTGGCCGAAGCCAGCCCTTCCCTGTCCTTGAAGGCATCGACCGGTCGTCCTTGGAGCCGAACCTCGCCGCTTCCAGTAGCGCCCCATATGAGCAGTTGGTATGACGCGTCGGGATTGCCAAACGTTCCCAGGAAGCGGGCTTCCTCGAGTGCCGGCTCGCGGTCGGGTTGGAAAGTGTCCGGGCCTACATACGTGGCGCGTCCCCGAGCGTCCTTTGTCTGGACCGGCATGAATAGCAGGCCGGGACCAGTTGGCGGGAGCAAGTAGAAAACGCACGACGCCGAGTTGTCCACCACTCCGGCCAGGGGATCGGACGCGCCTATGTCGATCCCGATCCGTATGGCAGCAATGGAGTTCTTGCAGGGAGGCTTACCCGCATCGCGGATGAATCGACCGACGGCCCACAACCCGCCATCGGGATCGAGCTCCACACCGCCGTCCCAGACCATGCTTCGTGCTGAGGCGGACAGGGAGAGCGAAGACGCTTCTGCATCGTGCTGGCGGGGGATTGCGACAGTGGGAATCCGCACACGCACCGGCTGGGAGCGCAGTGCCACCGGGGAAGCTGCAGGGTCCGCGACCTCGGAGAAGAGCACGAAGGGCCCTTGTTCTGAAGAGTCTGCTGCGGATAGATCCTCTCCGTCCGGGCCGTAGAGCACGAGCGAACCGGTCTGGCCCTCCAACCCCGGCGGATGGAAGAATTGGTCCTCCGTCAGCGAGGCGAATGCCTCCGTCGCGTCCACGGAGCGTGCGCCCTGGCGGAGCAGGGCCACAAGATGGTTGTCTTCCGCACCCAGGGTTTGATCAAATCCGTCCCAGTCCAATGTCGCCACGGGGTGGGGCGTTCCCTGGGTATCGGGGTGGTGGGCCAGCAACTGGGTCGTCGTGAGGATGGTCGTTGTATCCGTCCACCACGAATCCAGGGCTTCGGCGATTGTCCTGCCGATGTTCGGGGCTCCCTTTTTCAGCAGCAGCCCGTTCTTAGGTGCAGGGAGGGCGAAGGACGCGAAGGTGTACCGTGCAAGCGCGTTATCGAGGGACAGTGACGGCTCTGCCTTTGACTTTACGGACAAGAGTTCCGCCAGATTCTCCAGCCCGTCGGAGACATGCTCAAACCAATAGGCGTTCCACCCCTTAGCCCCCTGTTCTAAGGCTTCGTGGGCAGCCTGAAGTTGCTTGAAACAGCCAGCCATACGTTCAACCGCTTCATCCCGCTGCCAGATGCCGTCCGCCTGTATGCCGGCAGCCGCGAGAACCTCGTCCAGCGCCGCCTCGGCGACGTTGTGGAGGGAAACGTCGCCGCTGGCACCGCTGGGGTAAGACGTGCCCAAGACTTCTCGGAAAGCCTCGAAGGAAGCGAGGTCTGGGCGGCGTCCTGTCACGACGGCTAGCCGGTCGTCTTGGCGGTACTGGATGGCGCTTTGAGGCGTGAGCCGGAGGCAGGCATCGTCCGAGAGGTCCTCGCGACCCCTTGTCACGAGGATCGCGAAGGGCGGTCGGTTGCCTGTTTTCTGGGCATTGGCCCGCCGCACGATTGCCTCGGCCGTCGATTCACCTATGGCATCCGGAAGGTATGCCGCTCTTAGATTGCCCAGTCGAGCCAAGCATCGCCCCAGAGCGTTTCCCAGTAGTTCCTTGCCCATATCTTCTCCTAGAAAGCGCTCTGCACGAGGACGCCTTGGTCAGCGTCGGCGCTGCCCCTGGCAAGACCTGCACGTTCGAGCAAAGTGATCAGGTCGCCGAGCTCCGGACGCAGCCCCAGCATGTCCAAGGATCCGAGGACAGCCCCCACATTCGTCGTTGCGCCCGGGCGGCCGCATGCCAAGCTCGCCACGACAGCCATCCATTCGGTTCCCGGTTCCACCCTCAGGCTTCGTCCATTTGAACCGTATGACTTCAGCAGCCCATAGTAGTCGGCGAAAGGCCCGCTTACCTCCCTGGTTTGGAGGGCGTACCTGACCGCCTCCCACAGGTTCTTTCCCGACGAAGTTTTCCTTCGGGCGCTCCGTACTTCCGTGAGTTCGCCACAGAGAACGGCATCGTCGTGCATCTGCCTCAGGATGTCTTCGAAGGTTTCGTCATCGACGTCCTTGCCCTTCATCCATTCGGACAGGAGGTTCCGGATCTGGTCACCTCGGCGCAGCCGCCAGGTCAGCTGGGACGATACGTCCCGGAGTCCGAGGCCCGCTCGTGCCGATTTCCATGGGATGACGGGGCCGATGCCCTCCCGCACGCTCTCCCACGTGGGAGGCTGTCCCCGAAGCACCTCGCGGGCCAGCGCGTCATACCAAGCGGATTCCCAAAGGAATCCGAAGCCCACGGCCAGCCGGAGGATAGTGGATGCCCAATCCACCCAGACACGTGCGGGCAGCGCATCCACCCAGCTTTCGTCCGTTATCTGATTCCACGCAGTGGCGAACCACTCAAACGGGGTAGCGGCGAAAAGTCCCTGCCAGGCGTCGGCCTTAACAGGGCGGGAGCTCGTACGTAGTTTCCGCGGGCTGTCCAATACTGACGTGTCCACGGCACGGTCTAGTGCTTGGACCAGCGGGTCCACGGACATGCGCCGCTCGGCCGCACCGAGCCACATCTGTGCCGGCCCCGCGGTATGGACCTTGGAAGGCAGGCCCAGCCGGTATAGGGATTCAAGGATTTCGGCCAGCGGAGGCGGATTGGGGCCGCCGAGGAGTCCGCGTACATTCTGGAGGAGGGCAAGTGCCGGGGTCATGGGACTGGCCGGTTGGCCGCCGCTGTTCTCTATGCGGACACCTAGGACACTATTGGAGACCGCTTGAGCCAGGTTCTCGGGATCGCCCGTGGTGCGTAGTCCTTCTGCGCGCAGGGCGTCACTAAAATGGCCGAGCCGTTCGCCGCTGGGTTCGCTGGCGCGGTAGGCCAGGGTGTCGGTCTGCCGCGGAGCGATCCGGAAAAGGAGACCTGTCTTCTTGCCGGAGGTCTCTGGCTCCATCTCCACGTCAAAGAGGCGCCAGGCGAGGGACGTGATCAGGGCTTCCGGGGCCGCCACGTATTGTGGCCGCGGCAGGGGCAGGATCATTTTCTGGGCATCCGGGCTCATGAACGGACTCCAACAACCAGCGGCTGGTCCTCTTTGGCGACGACTACGCAATACTGCGCATCCTTGAGCTGACCAGGGATTAGACGCGCAGCCCTGTACCGTTCCAGCCGGGGCGATGTCGCGTCCGACAGCTCCGTCACTCCGGAATGTCCAGAGGCACAAGCCATGGCCTCCCTGATCAACGGGAAATCAAGCCCAATTTGGGCCACTTCTCGGCTGTTCTCCAGCAGCCGCAGGAAGAGGGACTCCGAGTCTGTACGCGTTCGCAACTCAACTTCCCCCGTGCGCAGCGCCAATTTTGGAACGGTGGGAGTTCCCACGATTGGGTCGGTGCGGCTGTCAAACAGCGGGATGAGTGAGGGCGAGTGTCCTTGCTCCGGGTTCCTCTTCGGCCTGAGGAGGGTCCGTAACTGGGATTCCAATTCAGGAGTAAGCCGGGGAGCAAGGAACCAGGCGCGCGTCCAGGCAGCGACCTCGCTGCGGAATGCGGGAATCCCGTTGGCCGTGGCGTAAAGGCGCATCAAATATCCCCCGTACCAGGCGATGATCCTGTACCGATGCTTGTCCTTCAGCGACGGGCTGTTCGTTGCCCTGACGAATGCTTTGTCCACCTCTCGGTCGAACGCGGTTACCGCGGCGTGGAACGGGTCATCCGCTGAAAGATTGGCTTCTAGGCTGTCGAGGGGAGATCCGGAAGTCACCGGGCCGGTGAAGGCATCCGCCAGGGGCGTTGCCCACCCTGAATTCCACGTGCCGTCAAAGTTGCCCGGAATCGAGTCCCGTACCGGATCCACCATGGATGTCAGGCGGGTCACGGGATTACGTAGCGGATCGGATTCCTTCCCCGCGGCATACTCGCCGTCACCGTACAAGGCCTGTGCATAGCGCAGGGACGCTAGTTTCTGCATCTCACGGAAACGCTTGACCGGGTCATCGGATCTTGGTTGCAGGCCTGCTATGTAGTCTTGTAGTTCGTCGGCTGTGACCGCGTCAGGGGCGTTCCCGACCAGGCAGCGGGTGATGGTTCCCCAAATTTCGCGGTAAGTCATTCGCTGGGAAGCAACAATTTCGGCAGCGCGAATCACTGAAAGCAGTCCTGCTTGCACTCGTGGGGTGGCCAGCGACTGCTGGTTGGCCAGTAGGGGATCGAACCAGTCCGGGCTAGCGTCACGACCACCGGCAGATTCAATGACTTCCAGCACGTTGCTCAGGAGGGATCCTGCAGACGTGTGCGTGGGGCCCCACCCGGCCCGTTCGGAGAATTCGGCAACACCATAATCCTCCGCTTCGATGCCAAACCCGTCCGAGGCACCCTGGCTAATACTGACCTTTGGCCGATGTTCCAGCAGCGAGCAAACGTCTACGAAGACCACAAGCACGTGGGCGATCGCTTGGCCGAAGGAAAGGAGCCGCCCAGCCTGAAGATATGAAGTTCGGGTTTCTGTGCTGATGGACCATTCGCTGGCTCCGTCCGGGTCTCCTGTGTCCGCTTGTATCCAGTCGACAATGGCTTCACCCGGTCCTGCTGTACCTTGTGCGTGGCTTATTGCGCGGGTTGATTCCTCCACCAGAATGCCGCGGTTCACACATGCCAGCAGGTGGGAGCGAGCCGTGCAGGCGTCCTCGATATCCCCGATAAGCGCCGCATGTTCTTCTTTTTCGCTACCGATCGTTGCGTCATTGATCAACAGCAACTCCCGATCTGCGGCGGCATATCGGTAGGTTCGGTGCGCCAGCCCGTCCTGTTTGGGATCCACTTCCTCCAGACCGGAGGCGATGCTCGCCGCGGTATGGGATTTGCCCGCGCCGGGGCCACCGACGAGGAACAGCATTCGCGGCAATGCGGTACCCCGCAGTCCTTCTAGGAGCCATTCGGCTGCCTCTTCGACTCCTGCAGGCCTGGGAGCCGTGGGCCAGAGGGCTTCGCTGCCCACTGAAGGGCGGGCAGCAACGTCGCTGCCACCGGTGGCACGGTCCCAAAGGCGTCCCAGCACGTGCCAGTAGCCGTAATCGGCTTCATTCCTGACCGCAGAGCTTTCCTGCATGAACAATCGATCCTCCGAAAAGTTTGCTTGCGTTGCGTTGGCAAGCCAGAGCCGTTCCTCAAGCCAAAAACTCACGAGCAGGTCCCCGGGATTGCAATGCCTGTGGAGGCCCGAAAACCAGATTCTAGGATCCCCACGCTTGTTGAGGGGCCTATATAGGGTTGCCCTTGACTCGATGGTCTCTCCCGAGGGGGAAACGATCATTGCCGAAATAGTCTTCTTATTGGCCGGCCCTTGTTGCTGGGTGTCGTAGTCATGGATTTTTTGGCGGAGTAAGTAGCTCCTATACGTTGCCGTAGCGTCCATGATTGATTTGGCCAGCCCTGTTTTGCTGGGTTCCAGCAGGCCATAATCGAGTTCCCGCCGGGTTAGGTACCGGAGATTCCCGATTTCAAATTCAGTCAGTGTCCGCACTTGCTTCATTGCCCCCCAACCATTTCGGCGATTCGTTTCCCCACCGCCAACGATAGCCACGGCGACACTGCATTTCCTACTTGCGAGTACTGGGGTACCTCCAAGCGGCGTCGGTGGGCGCCCGTCGTTTCGTTGCCCAAAAATTCGAACCTGTCCGGGAATCCCTGGAATCTTGCCAGTTCGCGAACGGTGAAGATCCTGGGTTCTGCCGGATGAACATAGTCATCCGGCAGTGTCACGACGGTGCGGGCAGGCTGATCCCAACCAAGTACCTTTTGCGAATGCTTCTTCGTGCCAAGCAACAGGACGAGATCAGTAAGTTCGTCCAGGGTCGTCGCCAAGGCTGTGCCATCCGGCGCAACAGCGGGGAGTGCGCACTCATTTAGCTGCATCTTGACGAATAGACGCGCGTCCGATTCCGGCATGGTGGCGGCCTGGCGGATAATTCGCTGGTCGTGGCCGCCCTCGGCCAAATACTGGTACAGGCGGAAACGGTCGGTGGTTTTGCCCTTGTGGTTTCGGCGTATGTGGTTCAAAGGAAGGCGGGCCGAATCGTGACGCGTACTCCACTCCTCGGGGCGAAGCTCGCGAACGTACTGGGCGTTGCCGCCGCCGGTTTCTTTCGTGTGAAGAGCGAGATCCGCAATCGCATCAGCGACTGACCGAGCCTCTCGCGCGGCTATCGTCGGAACTGGAGCCAGATCAGGTACCGAGGCCGGCAGCGCGTCTACGAATTCGGAACGCCACAGGCCGCCAGTGGACTTGAGATTCCGTGACGCTGCGATGTCGGACCTGACAGCGATGATCATCAGGCGCGGACGGTGCTGCGGGGCACCGTAGTGCATGGCGTTGGCATGCACCGCCTGAACAACGTATCCGGGTTCTACCTCTGCCAGTGCCTGCTGGAGCTGGAAGAATGACGACTCTTCTTGGCTGCTGAATTTCCGGTTCATGCCCACGACATTTTCGATGACGACGGCCTTCGGCGCCGTGCGGGAGACGAACTCCAGATACTCCCAGGGCAGTTTGTTGCGCACGTCGTCGGGATTCCGACGCCCGGCAAGCGAAAAACCCTGGCATGGCGGACCGCCGACAACCAGGTCGATCTCTAGTGCCGCCAGTTCACGGACCGCTTCATCCTCTCCAAGCAGGACGCTTAGTTCGCGCACAAGCATGCCTCGCTGCACCTGTTCCGCGACGGGCGATGCCACATAGCGGGTCCAGGCCAGTGGATCGGAGGCATCGTCGATTAAGTTGTGAAAGAAGGTCCGTGCTGCCATGTCGGATTTCTCGACCGCGAGCACCAGTTCACCGCCAGCGCGCTCGATGCCCAGGGACAATCCGCCACAGCCTGCAAAAAGATCTACGTACTTCATCACCTAGTCATTCTGCCGTACCGGAGTGCTTGCGGATGTCGTTGTGAATCTGCGGCGTCGGGCCGGGTGCTCACGCCGGGATCCTAAATTTGTCTGCTGCGTTCCGCCGCCCGCAGCGGTGATCCTTCGGGAAGGCCGGGGCGCCAGCCTTGGGCTCCAGCCGCGTTTGGTGTCGAGGCGGGCGATGCGGTGGTAGAGGGTGGCGCGGGACATGCCGAGGTCGCGGGTGACGTGGGTGGCGGGTTGGACGGCGTCGATGAGGCGGCCAGTGTCTACTCCCGGCCTTTGCGACTGCCGACCATATGCGCTGCGTCGCCGCCGTCGGGAGAGGCACACCAGGAGGAACTGGCGGCACGCGACCGGCTCTCAAGCGGGAATGACTACGGCCGAGTACGCGAATGTGTAGCTAAAATAGCGGATATGATGTCCGGTCGCGCCACCCGAGACTGACCACCCGCGGTCCACTGCGGCGTCTCGTTGCCTTTATTCCTGACGACGCGCGCACAAGGGAGGAACGGTGGCCATCACCGCCAATGCCGGGGCGAAGTACTCATGCGCTTCCGGCGCTACGACGTCCTAAACTGACTGATCCAGGGGCTCGCTCACGAGCATGACCACGATGATCAGCGGTGCGGCGAGGGCGTAAGAGCCTGACGGTGAAGACCCGCATCTGAACTTCGGGGACCACATTCTGATGCCAGTAGTACTACGCGGGCACGCCATCACGGGAGCGACTGGCATGACCTACAAGCTCACTGGCTCCGGCACTGACAATGCCGCCGAGGTCAAGGTCGGCTCCAGAACCGCTTGCACCACATTGCTAGGACCTCAAAGTGCCGACGCGGAGATCCACCAACGTCCGCGGATCAAGAACTGAGCCTCGATGCACCGAAATAACCAACGGAGAATCGACAACCAAGTTCCCCTTTCCGAGGTTATGCGGTATGAGGTCGTGGAATACTCGAGGGCGTTATTACTACAGATATAATTGACAAGTTGCGGACGGCCGATCAGCGCCCTCCCTAGCCATTGATATGTTGGGGGCGTCAAATCGTGGTGAGTTCAGCGAGCAGTTGGAAACGTGTTGTTGCCGCGTTTTTGACCCTAATTTTTGCCGCGGTTTCACTCGGCGTTGGCGCCGCGGCAGCTTGGGCAGGCGTTTCTTCGGTGACGGGTGTTCTGGTGGATTCCGCTGGCGTTCCGCTGGAAGGGGCAGCGGCATACGCAGCCAATGGAATCTCCAACCCGGCGCATGTGACGGGCAGCGGGGGCAGGTTCAGCATTCCCGCAGGTGAGGCTTCGGCCCAGCTGGTTTTTCAGTACGCGCGCAATGGCG